>JAKBKR010000273.1 GCA_021832495.1 bacterium
AGTATCGACCGACGCGGGCGGGGCCTGGAACACGACTGCGGTCGTGGCACCGACTCCGTTGGGGGGCATGAACGACTACTACGTGAGCCCCGCGCTAACCTACGGAAACGGAAAGTTTTACCTCACCTACGGGGAGCAGAACAACACGCACTGTGCTGGTCTCAGTTGTTCGCCGGTGACCTATGCCTACACGTACTGGACCACGACCAGTACCAACGCATTGGTCTGGAACTCCCCGGTCTTGGTTGGCTACTCCCCCGGCGCCAACTTCTACGGGATGATCGGATCGTGGGGTGGTTACAATTCCGCGGCGATCGTCGATTCAAACCACCTTGAGGTTTCGGCGTTCGGGCTGCCTCAGGCCTACCAGTTCAGCTACTCCGTCAGCGAAAAGACTCTGGGCGGTGTCTACTACCTCAACTTCTTCTACAACTACAGCGGAAGTGACAACCTGACCGTGGACCACCAGTGGGATGGGGTCGTCCACACGGTCACCTACCAGGAGACCGGGTTGCCGACTAATCAGACTTGGTCGGTCGATCTGTCCGGCAATGTGTTCGGGACGAACCTGACCTCGATCAGCATCTTGGACTTCCCGAACAATTCTGGGGTTCTCTTCAGTTCGCCCTCGATCATCACCGGGTTCTGGTCGGAGCGGGTACAGGTTTCACCGAGCGCGGGGGTCTATGCGTACGACGCGAACACCACGGTCAATGTAACCTTTAAGTCGTACTTCGGGATTAAGTTCACGTACAACCCCTCGGACATCTACGTCGCCAGTCTCTCCTTCAACATCGGCGGGACGTACTACTCCTACTACCACTCTCAGTACGGTACCTCTGTATACAATTACATCTACCCCGCCTTCCCGTGGTACTTTGAGAACAACACCTCGCTCTCAATCGCCTACCCTCAGTTCTACTCCTACTATCCCGTTTCCATGTTTTCGGGCACTGGGGTCGGGTCGGTCAATCAGACAGGGTCCAGCGCGACCGTCCACACTGACGGTCCAATCAATGAGACCATATGGTTCGGGGCCTTCGGCATCTACAACGTGACCTTCGTCCCGACCGGGCTCGCGAACGGACTCGGGTATTCGTTCTCCTTTGACGGCCACTCCTACTCCGGGATCACTCCTAACAATGTGACGGTGAGCAATGTCTACACCGGTAGCTACACCATCTCCGACATTCAGGCCAACTCCACCACCGCCGGCTGGGAGTACTTCGGTCAAGCCTCCACCGGCGGCCTTCTCAACGTACCGGCCTCACCCTTCGTTGACCTCAACTTTTCCTATGCCTACGTCGATGTCAGAGCACCCGAGGGGACGGTCAGCTTCCATGCCCAGCAACTGCGAACGGGTGACCTCTGGCAGATCGGCTTCAATGGCACCACCGCGAGTTCAACCACTCCTTGGATCAACCTGACCGCCCATCCGGGCGTCTACCAGGTGGCCGGCTATCCGGTCGATGCCTCCGCTAACGACACCGTCGCCTACGCGCCCCTGAACTTCGGGCCCACGCTATCGGTGTCGACCGGCCAAACCTACAACATCTCCTTTGCGCTCTCCTACCATGTCATCGCGATGGGCGCCTTCGGAGGTACCATCAGCGGTCCAACCAACGCTTGGGTGGTCCCTGGGGCGACCCTCCACTACACCGCCACCACCCATTCCAACTACGAGTTCGCCGGCTGGCAGGGAACGGGAATCGGGTCGTATACTGGGATCAACGCGACGATGAACGTCACTGTCGGCGGCCCGATTACCGAAACCGCGAGCTTCAATGCCCTCCCGGCAAACCGCTTCAACCTGACCTTCACCGAGACGGGGATTCCCAACGGGACCTACTGGTCGGTTCAGGTCGGATCGAGGGGGTACTCTTCCGACTCTTCTGCGATGGTCGTTCCTAACCTCTATTCCTGTTCAGCGGGTGCCTCCGGCCAGTACGCGTTGAGCGTTCCGGATGCCTACCTCAACTCGAGCGCAAGCTCCGGAACGCGATGGGCTCCCGGCACGGTACCGTCCACGACGTGCACATCCGGGTTCACGGTCATCACAATCAAGTTCACGATTCAGTACCTGGTAACCGTCGTTGCCGGGAATGGGGGAACTGCCGCTATGACCGTCAATGGGGTGACAACCAGTCAACCCACCTGGGTCAACGGACTCGCCAGCGTCAGTCTTCAGGCTACCCCGTCGTCCGGCTACGCCTTCAGCGGCTGGCTCGGAACGGGCGCCGGGAGCTTTACCGGCCCGAACTCCCTGGCTAGTGTCTTCCCGGGGTCACCGGTGTCTGAAGTCGCCACCTTCTCATTAATCGTCATCCCACCGCCTCCGAGGTATGTGATCCAACTCCATGACGTCTCTCCGCTGCTACCGGGGACCAGTTGGGCGATTACGTGGGAGGGTCTCCGGTACACCTCAACAACGCCGTGGATCAACGTGACCGATCTGCTCTCGGGAACCTACTCCTTGACGGTATCCCCAGCCTTCTCCCCGGTGGGGTCCACCCAGTACATCCCCCAGTTCACCCAGAAGTCGGTCTCGGTCTCTTCCAACAGCACAATTTCGATCACCTTTACTACACAGTATCAGGTGTTGGTCCAGGGCACGCCGGGTGGATCGATCACCTCCCCAGTGAGTGCCAACGCCTTCGTGACGGCCGGTACTTCTCTTCTGTTGAATGCCACACCCGCAAAGGGGTATCTGTTCGTCGGCTGGGTCGGGACGGGGAGTTCCTCGTACACCGGCGTGTCGACCAACTGGACGCTCACGATCACCTCACCGATCACCGAAGTCGCTACCTTCGCTCCGGTCCCTCCGCCCGCGACCTCGAGCGGGTTTGTCTCGGCGGTGGGTTCTCCCGCGGGGATCGTCGGACTGTCGGTGGTCGGTCTGGTGGTGGGCTTGACGGTCGGGCTTTTGATCTTCCGGCGGCGTCGCACTCCTCCCCCCGCGAAGCCTGCGAGCCCCGCCAACAACGGGTCCGGGAGCCGGCCTCCGAACCCTCCCACCGGAGGTAAGTCATGAGCATGCAGCACCTGAGTCCAAGGATCCGCACAACGGGGAAGGGACTGCCGACGTGGGTCGTCATCTCCCTTCTGGTCGTGATCGTCGCCTCGATGGCTTTGAGCACGGTCCAGCTTTCGGCCCCGACGTCGCCTTCGTCGCCGACGGCCTCGCCCTCCGCCAGTGCGTCGGTCCCGAAGGGCCCAGCCCCATCCTCCCCCCCGACTGCAGCAAAGACCGGCCCCGCTGTGAATCAGATTTTCGTCCCCAGACCGGGTGGGCCCACGACGAGTGCGGCCTCAACCAGTTCCAGCGGACGAGGCGTCTTCCTCACCAATCAACAGCTCCAGAATCCCTCGCCGGGCAACCAGACGTGCTCCAACATCTATCTTTACTACTCAGGCATTTGCGTCAACAACACCAACTCACCGGTCATGGTTCACACTTCGACCGGTCACTTCGTCACAGCCTACACCGCCATGACCAACCAGAGCGGCTGCGCTTCGGTCCGCCCCTTCACCACCAGCGAGATTGGGATTTCAATTGCGAAGGGCCAACCCTCGAACTGGTCGACACCGACCTACCTGGTGGATTCCACTTGCTCGAACTCGACGCATGCCAACAACTACCCGAGCGCGTGG
>JAKBKR010000274.1 GCA_021832495.1 bacterium
CTTCCGGGTACCGCTTGATGGAGGTGGCCTGACGGAGCCGAACCCTTCCGACATCGGAAAGGTTCGACCACCGTCAGGGTCGGCGCCCCCGGCAGGATTCGAACCTGCGCACACGGTTTAGGAAACCGATGCTCTATCCCCTGAGCTACGGGAGCTACGACCCCTTGCTCCAATCTTGCTCCAATCTTTCGAAAGGGTGAAGAAATGGCATCGAGACGCTCCTATGGTACAGGTTCACTCGTTGAGCGTCCTCCTGGTAGCGGCAAATAAATGTTTAGGTGCGTCCAAGGCATTGATCCCGTCACCAGCAAGATCCAACGTCGAAGCGTAACGATTGCGGCAAGGACCACGACCGCCGCACAAGCGAAGGGGCAGAACATTCTCGCCGACGCTAACGCGACGACATCAGGGGCCTCGGCTGCGATCAGTCATCTGTTAGCGGAGTGGATGCGATTTCAGTCGAGTCGTGTTCGATCATCGACCACGCTGTGCGGGGACCGAATCACCTTCTCTTCGGAGTCGGCTCACACAACCTCCAGAAAGGCATTGAGTCGCTCTGCGATCAAGCGACGGCGCTCTGAAAGAAACTGTTCATAGCGATCCAAGGAAAGGAGTTCGTTGTCAGACGGGATGCACTGTGCGGCAAATGGGCCGGTTCCCAATTGGTCCATCAGCGGCGGCAAGTACTCGCTCGGTGGACTTGCGCTGATCTTTCGATTCGTGCGACCGGCAATGAAAGCGAGATTGGCGATGTCGTCAATGTCTTTCGTCGAGCGAACACCCTTGAGTAGGGCCTTTGGGAAGATATGATGAAACTGAAGGTTGTGCGCGGCCCCCACGTGGTCCACAGATATCTCGAGCTGAGAGAACCAGTCCTTCGCGCCCGCTTGTCTGAAGGCGAGGAACATGGTCTTAAACAACGCACTTCGCTGGTTGCGGCCCTCAAGATCTCCCGATGTCACGTCCAGTCGCCCAACCTGGAGACGCAGCCGCTCAAGCAGATCAGCTGCACCGCCGCCATCACGCAACAGCGCGATGTCCTGGTCGAGGATGGTCTCGCTGGAACCCCTCGAATACCGTGCCTTGGCGTTAGCCAGGAGTATCCACTGGCGAAGGAGTCGGCTCTCCTCGGGCGAAATCTTGTAGTCCTTCTTTTGCCCGTAGTAGGCGATAGCTATCAAGATGAAAGGGGACGAAAGCAGAGCGGGGCTGTCGATCCCCATGTTGCTCCGCATCATGTTGATGGCGAAGTTCATCCCCTCGCACGCTGCTTTCCAGCCTCGCTCGAGTTGTTCCTGTGGAAGGCCGCCAACTGACCTGAATCGCGACTGGTGCGTAGTCATCGCAACCATCGCGCGTAAGAACATGGAGAGGTCGAGATCAAAGCCTGCGTTGGAATACTCATTCTGGAAGCCCTCGAAGAGTGCAAGAGAATTCGGCCACTTCGCCGTGATCTGTGCAAGGGCAAGGTCTGAACTTCGGAGTTTCGCTCCTAAAGAGTTGACCCGCACGAAGATCTCAGTGACTTCATCGTAAGACATCGTTCGTTCCAGAATGTCCATCCGGTATTCGTAGTTCTTGACACTCCGCAGCTTGGCGAGCCGCTCCGAGTATTTCTCGTAGCGATGATCATCAATCCTCTCGATTCCCATTCGCGAGAGGAACTTCGAATCACTCGTGGTTGTGAATACCTCAGAGACCTTGACCCAATTGGGCTGGTTAGCGAGCTTGTTGGTTGCCACAAGAAAGGTCATCTGCTGGAACCGCCGCTGCAACTCATCTTCGGTGAACTCAGCTTCGACACCACTCGTGATCGCTTCGTCGTCCTCCGACTCTTCTTCCACCTCGGTAACAAATGACAAACCCTCCGGATGATCAAGATTGAACAGGAGCTCGATTGGTCTCTTACGCCCCCGTACCTTGACCGGAATACCTCGAATGACGGCCGCGAGTGAAGTAATCCGTTGTTGCCCATCGAGAAGCAGTCTCGTACTGGGGTAAGGGTTCTTGGCCTGCTCGATCGAGAACTCCTGCAGGGGCACCTCGTCTTCGGTATCCCAGATCAGGATCGTTCCCGAAGGGTAGCCACGATAGAGAGAGTCCAGGAGGTCACGGACCCTTGTTGCGCGCCAGACGTAACGCCGCTGCATCTCGGGGAGGCGCAATTGCCCCGTCTCCACCATGCCGACAAGTTCTTCAACGGATGCTTGTGCCTTTGACATAAGAACACCTCCCTGTCCCTAGCACTATAGGGTTAGACAATGTATTGGACATACGAGAATTGGATTCACAAGTACGCACGGGTCCATCTAGCCAACTGCGCACACTGCAACGACGGCCAAGGCTCTCACGGAACGGTCGACAGCCATGCTGGTCGTTGGCTCGGTCCCTACGAGCAGCTCGCCAGCGCTTCTCGCGCCTCCGAGTATGAAGCATCACCGTGCGGACATTGCTCGCCGATTGCGTGAGTCAGCATCACCATCATGTAAGTAGCCCGAACGAGAGGTCCTCGAAGCGACTGTCCCCAAGAAAATTGTTTCGACTACGTGCCATCCTTGTGAGCAGTAATCCGGCGGGTTAGTTTTCCTCTCGTGAAGGCTTACGTTGCCGTAACGGACCTCGATTGGTACCGCTACCTCTCGTCACGACCATCGATTCACGAGGCGAACTTCTGGCGTCCGTACGGCTCACGACCATTCAAGGTTCTTCAACCTGGCGAGCCGTTCATCTTTAAGACGAAGGCACCGATGAATGAGATTGTCGGGGGTGCCATCTACGAGGGCTTCGTATCCCTCAATATCTCACGAGCATGGGAATTCTTCGGTGAGGGCAATGGCGTCTCCTCCGCTGAAGCGCTGACCCAACGGGTCCGGAGCATCACGGGCCAGACGCTGGATGATATCGGCGACCGAGAGATCGGTTGTGTCCTTCTTCGCGATCTTTGGTTCTTGCCCGATCGTGAACAGTTACCGGCACCTGAGACATTCTCCGCCAACATTGTTCAGGGGAAGTCATTTGCTTATCCAGGGGAAGACGCCATCGTCGATGCCGTTGTTCAGCGAATCCTCAGTCAAGAAGAGTGGCCAGTTGAGTTGGCTCAAGCCGTCGAGAACCTCGGACCAACCCACGGACTCCCACGATTGGTAACGCCCCGTCTTGGCCAGGCAGGCTTCAAGGCGGTCGTGCAAGAGGCCTACATCCGGCGATGCGCCGTCACTCGCCACCAGATTCTGCCGACGCTCCAGGCGGCGCACATTCTCCCCGTGTCTGAAGGAGGCCAGCACCGTGTCGACAATGGAATCCTCTTGCGCTCGGACGTCCACACGATGTTCGATCGCGGCTACATCGGAATCGATGAGGACTATCGGTTAAGGGTGAGCCCGAGGCTCCGCTCGGAATTTGGCAACGGTGAGGAGTTCTATTCGAAGGAGGGCCAGGTGATCACGCTCCCGACGGTGATTCAGAACCGCCCGTCCACCGAGTTCCTTTCGTGGCACCTGCAGAAGGTGATTCGGTCCAGGTTCCCCGGAGACTCCATACCTTGGAAGAGGATGGAGCATGGTCAAGAGCAAACCTGGACAGAAGAGATACCCGCCTGAGCTGAAGGAACGCGCGACGAAGA
>JAKBKR010000275.1 GCA_021832495.1 bacterium
TCTACCCCTCCTAAGGCCTCGCTTTAGCGTTGTAACCACAATCGCAAAGCCTATAATTGAACCCGATTCGAGGCAATTCTGGAGAACCGAGCCATGCTCCAGGGAAATCACTCGTACGACGAGGTGTTCGGGTAAGTGCCTTACCCCGTTCTTTTGCCGTTTAACACCGGGCAACAACCCACGCGGAGCTCCCGGGTTCCGCACCGGTCCTGTGTGCGCTGTACGCAGGACGCAGGAGGTGCTTCGGACGCACCCATCCTGCCAAAAGGTGGCCTGACCCGCCCGTGAACCTGCCCCCTGGGCCCCTCCTCCTGTTGGGGGCGGCCGCTTCTGCATATCTCATCGGCGTACTCGCCGGGCTTCTGGGAAAGGCCGACTCGCAGGGGACGGCCCAGGTATCGCTAGCGTTCGCTCTCCTCGGTACGGTGCTGGGGGGAACGTCGGCCCTCTTTGAGCTCCTCGGGGGGTCTGTGTTCAATTGGACCTACGTACCGTCGGGCTTCACCTCCCCCGACTCGGTGATGGTCATCGGGATCGCCATGGACCCGCTCTCGGCCTTCTTCGTACTGCTCATTTCCATGGTCGGGTTTGCCATCACGCTGAGCTCGTTCGGGTACTTGGACAAGTACGTTCACGAGCGGCCGGCCACCCTGGCCGGTTTTTACGCCCTGTTCCTGTTCACGCTCCTTACCGTCGTTCTGGCGGGAACGGTCTTTCTCTTCCTCATCGCGTGGGAGGCGATGACCATCGTCTCCTACTTCTTGGTGGTCCACGAGCACGCCTCTCCCAAGGTCCGTCGCTCGGGGCTCTTCTATCTGGTGATCAGTCACGCCGCCGGAGCGGCCGTGCTGACATCCCTCCTCCTCTTGGCGGTCTATTCCGGTTCTCCAACCTTCGCCGGGATCGCCCAGGCCGCTTCGCAACTTAATCCCTGGGTCAAGAGCCTGGTCTTCGTGGCCGCGACGCTGGGATTCGGCACCAAGGCCGGCTTGGTTCCCTTGCACGTTTGGTTACCCGAGGCCCACCCTGCGGCGCCGAGCAACGTCTCGGCCCTCATGTCCGGGGTGATGATCAAGGTCGGGATCTATGGGATCCTGCGGGTCGTTTTCCAGGTCATGGGTGGAGGGCCCCTCTGGTGGGGCGTCCTGCTGCTCGTAATGGGTGCCACTTCGGCCCTCGTTGGCGTCCTGAACGCCATCGCCCAACACGACATCAAACGCCTGCTGGCCTTCCACTCCGTGGAGAACATCGGAATCATCTTCATGGCCCTCGGCGCATCGCTCATCTTCCTCTCCCTCGGATTCCCGCTCTTGGCGGCCCTCGCCCTTCTCGCGGGGATGCTCCACACGGTGAACCATGCCCTGTTCAAGTCGCTCCTCTTCCTGGGGGCAGGAGCCGTCAGCGGGGCGGCAGGGACCCGGGACATGGAGCACATGGGGGGGCTTGCCCGGGCCATGCCACAGACGGCGTTGTTCTTCATCGTGGGAGCCATGGCCATCTCGGGACTGCCACCCCTGAACGGCTTCGTGAGCGAGTGGCTCCTCTTCCAGGCTTTCTTTGCGTCCTTTTCCACCGGTTCTCTCGCCACGGAGGTACTGTTCACGGCGGCCGGGGGAGTTCTCGCCCTATCCACCGGCCTGGCAGGTTATTGTTTTGTGAAGGCCTCGGGGGCCATCTTCCTCGCCCGCCCCCGGTCTTCGGAAGCCGAAAGGGTGTCCTCAGACGCACCGGCCACTTTACGGAGCGGGATGGCGGTCCTTTCCATCCTTTGCATCCTTCTGGGAGTGGTCCCATTGCTCGCGATCGAGCTCATCGGACGGTCCGTCTCCGAGATCACCAACACGGCGTCTCCCACGGTGTCCCTCGGAGGGGTCCTTGGCTCGCTCGAACTCCCCTCCCTCTCCGGAAACCTAGATCTGGGCGTGGTCGCGCTCGTGCTGGCGGCGGCAATCCTTGTGCTTTGGGTTGTGCGTCGTACTCGGACCGCGGAGAAGGATCGGGTCTCCCCAGCTTGGGATTGTGGCCTCGATCGCCCCACACCTCGTATGGAGTACACTCCGAGCGGATACGCCCAGCCCATCCTCCGGATCTTCGCCTCATACTACGCACCGACCACCTTGACCGAAACCAGCCCGCGGGGCGGTTCCCGTCCCGGACCCCTAATGAAGGTCTCCCGCTTTCAATCTGAGATAAGCTACCCCTTGGTCGAGGGGTTCTTTGATCCCCTCAAGCAGCACGTCATGGATCTCGCTCGTCGGACGAGCCGCCTGCAATCCGGTAGGATCCATGCTTACCTCGCCTATTTCGTCCTTACCCTGCTGGTGCTCCTCGCCGCCCTCTGGTTCTTTGGAGGAGGTGGCCCATGAGCCTGTCCTCAGAACTGGGCATCGTAGGTATCATTGTGCTGGAGTTTGCCTTGGTCCTGGGCATCAGCCCCCTCCTCTCCGGGGTCATCCGGAAGATCAAGTCCCGAAGCCAAGGCCGGGTGGGTTTCCCCATTTTCCAGTCCTATCGCGACCTCGGGAAGCTCTTCCACAAGGGATCGGTCTATGCCGAAAGCGCCTCCGCTGTGACCGAATGGGCCCCCCTCATCTCCTTCGGGGCACTGATCGCCGCCATTCCCCTCGTCCCCTGGCTTGTCCTACCCTCCCCTTTCGGTTTCGCGGGCGACCTCATCCTGTTCGTGGGGCTGCTCGCTCTCTCCCGCTTCATGACGGCGCTCGCAGCCCTCGACGCCGGGAGCACCTTCGGGGGGATGGGGTCCACGCGGGACATGTGGATCGGGGCGCTCCTTGAGCCGGCATTCCTCCTCACGATCTTCGCTTGGGGCGCGCCCTCAGGTTCCACTGGAGCCTCGACCATTGCGCTCCACAGCATTTCCTTGGGTCTTGCCAATTTCAGCCCTCCAATGTTGTTGGCGACCACGGCCTTTGTGTTCGTGCTCTTTGCGGAGACGGGGCGCCTTCCCTTCGACAATCCCGCAACGCATCTCGAACTCACGATGATCCATGAAGCCATGGTCCTCGACTACTCGGGGCGCGAACTTCTTCTCATTGAATGGGGCAAGGCGGTCAAGTTCACCCTGTTGACGGGTCTTCTTCTCACCGTGCTCTTGCCCTGGGGTCTCAGCCTCTCACTGGGTATCCTCGTACTCCTTGCGATCGCCGTGGTGGTCGCGAAGCTTCTTGGGGCCTCGGTGATCATCGGGGCCCTGGAGACCCGGTTCGCCAAGTTGCGTCTCTTCCGGGTCGTCGACTTCGCCGCCGTGGCCACGGTCCTAGCGCTCGGATCGATCTCCCTGACCTACCTGGTGGGGGTCTGACCATGGTCGCCCCCGGTCTCCTCGCATTGGAGCTGACCGCCGCCGTCGTGCTCGTGTCGGCGTGGCTCTCCCTCGTTCACCGCCGGCTCGAGGCGATCATCAACCTCTACCTTGTCCAGTCCGCCGCAGTCGGCCTCATCGCGATCTTGGTGGCGTACCTCTACTCCGCCCCAGACCTCTACCTGACTGGCCTCCTCGTCCTCGGTTTGAACGCCATCATCTTCCCTTGGATCCTCCATCGCATCCAGAGGGAGATCCGCGTACCCAACGAGATCCGGATGTTCGTCTCGGTGCGCCTG
>JAKBKR010000276.1 GCA_021832495.1 bacterium
CGTCGACGTCGCGTTCTATTCCTCGAACATCTTCAATCCCACCGTGCTGGCCTACACCGGGTTCGCGACCTCGCTCGCCAACCCACACGCCTATCTCCTTCGCCTGGCGGAGGGCAACATCCTGATAGCCCTGTTCGCATCGATCCCGGGCTACTGGGCCGCCGTCACACTCATCGATCGGGTCGGCCGACGCACCCTCCAAGTGATTGGGTTCGGGGTCATGACCCTATCGTTCGTTCTCGTCGCGATGTTCCTCCAACCCCTCACGGCGAACTACCTTGGGCTGTTCCTGGCCATCTATGCGATGACCTTCTTCTTCGCCAATTTGGGTCCCAATACCACGACCTTCGTACTTCCGAGCGAAGTTTTCCCGACGAAGTTCCGGGCAACGGGCCACGGCATTTCGGCCGCTTCCGGCAAGGCGGGGGCGGCCATCGCCACATTCCTCTTCACCGGCATTGTCATCGCCTACGGCCTCTCCTACATGCTCTGGATCCTGGGCGCCGCCTCCTTTGCGGGGTTCGTCATTTCCCTTGTCCTCACCCCCGAGACCACCGGGAGGACCCTCGAGGATGTCTCCCGGGAGGACGAGCTCGAGCTCGTCGTGGAGCGTTTCCAGCCCTACCTCGTGGCCCTCACCCGTTCCATCCAGAAGGGGGCGGCCGAGCTCAAGACCCTCCTGCAGGACCCCGCGCGAAGGGAGGCCGAATGCATCCCCCGGATCCGTGCGACCGAGCACACCGCCGACGAACAGGTCCACGAGATCTACATGGAGATCAACAACAAGCGCATGAAATCCTCGGTGCGCTCTGACATCGGTGCCCTGGCCTCCTCCCTCGACGATATCATCGATGGGATCGAAGGGGTGGCCGCGCGGGTGCACACCTACCACCTCACCGAGAGCACCCCCAACCTTGTCCACTTCGCCGAGATCGTCGAGCAATGTGTCCTCGGTGTCTCCGAAGGGATCGACGCCTTGGACGATCTGCTCGAGGGGCGCCCCGAACGCCTCCAGAAGGTCATCGTCGATGTGAACCGTCTCGAGAACGAGGCCGATGACCTTTTGCGGATCGAGCTCGACAGCCTGTTCCAGGGGTCGGCGGACGCCGTGCACATCATCAAGCTCAAGGACTTTTACGAACGGCTCGAGATCATCACCGACCGGTGCGAGGACGTCACGGACGTCTACAAGGACCTCATCGCACGCTACGGGCCCCTGACACTCCCCGGGTGAAGGACGGGCCGACCCTTGGGATTGTCCCCAAGTCAAGCTCATATGCCCTGCGTAACATTTCCCTTCCATGATGAGCTACACCCGGAACGCCGTGTTGCTCTTCGCCATCCTCGCGGGCGTCCTGGGCCTGCTCACCCTCTTCGTTGCGCTGCTGGCCATCGCTTCCAACGCCAACCCGACCACGGGACTCTATGCCGATGCCGGAGTCGGTGGGGCGTTCCTGGCGTTCTCGTTCGCGCTGATCGCCATCTTGGAGCTGTATGGAGGGGGCGAACCCGAGGTCCCGCCAGCGCCACCCCCCGTGATCTTCGGCGCGCCCTTCCCACCGCCCCCCCCACCACCGTAAGCCGCCCGACGGTCGGGAGGGGAGAACGGCGAACGGTCGTCCCTTCAGAGGTCCTTTCCCACGTCCCCGGTCAATGGGACCTGACCGAAGCCGCTCTCCTCGTATCCTTTGAGGCGGTACACCAGCATGGCGATCACCCAGGACCCGATGAAAAGACCGACGATGCCAATCCCGAGGGTCTCGAAATCAAGTCCGTTCAGCCAGGCCCAGAATCCTCCTCCCCACCCCAGCTCCGTGGACAGGACCTGGAGGAACTCAACGCCCCCGATGAGCATGGCCACGAGGACGGAAAGGAGCGTGAGGGTCAGGTTGTAGTAGACCTTGCGTAGCGGTTTGAGGAAGGCCCAGCCGTAGGCGTATCGCATGGCGAACCCGTCGGTGGTATCCGACAGGACCATCCCGCAGGTGAAGAGGAGCGGCAGGATCATGATGAACCACAGGGAGATGCCCGCGGTCGCGGCGAAGGTGACCGCGATCGCGATGATGATGATCTCGGTGGCGGTATCGAAGCCGAGCCCGAAGAGGACCCCGATCGGGTAGATCTGCCAGGGTTCGTTCACGACCCGGAAAAGCCGGCCGAAATAGCGGTAGAGGAAACCCCTCTTCTGCATCTCATCCTCCAATGCCGCCGGGTCGACCGACCCGTCCCGCAACCCCCGGAACACCCGGTGGACGTCCGAGAAGATGACCAGATTGACGAGCCCGATGATGATCAAGAACACGCCCGAGACCAGGGTACCCACAATGGCGCCGCCGGCGAGGAGCTGGGGATAGGTCGATTTCACGAGCTCGGTCGCCGCGATGAAGGCGGCGACCATGATGACCACGATGGTGGAGTGTCCTAGCGAGAACCACGTACCGACGGTGAGGGGTCGCTTGTTCTCGTTGAGCAGCTTGCGCGTGGTGTTGTCGATCGCGGCGATGTGATCGGCATCGAAGCCGTGGCGAAGGCCCAGGATATAGGCGGTGAGGGCGAGGCCGGTGAAGATCAGGGTCGATCCGACCACATCCTGATTGCTGGAATGCGGCAGGAAGGTGAAGGCGAGGAAGAACCCGAGGACCGTGACGGCGGCGATCGCCGCGTAGAGGAACACCATGAACGCCCACTCCCGTCCCGTGAGACGGAGATCGTGCGCGGACGGAGCCGTCGGGGATACCATCGCCCGGAACATGCTGAACGGGGATATAAAGGGTTATGCTGTTTTTTCCACCGGTGTTACCGCGTCCTTCCGTGTCCGGCGTCCGGCTCGGGGAGCCGGGAGATGCCGGAGGAACTGGGCGGCGACAAGGGCCGCCGGCACGCCGCCATCCACGTTCACGACCGCTAGCGGGGCACAGGATTGGAGCATGGAGGTGAGGGCAGCCTCCCCCTTCCCACCCTTCCCATATCCCACCGACGTCGGGACCCCGATGACCGGGCGGTCCACCAGCCCGGCCACGACCGTGGGAAGCGTCCCTTCCCGGCCGGCACAGACAATGAAGAGCTGCGCCTCGCGCGCTCCCCGTTCCTTGAGAACGGTGATGAGCCGATGCAGCCCGGCGACCCCGACATCGTACGCGCGGAACACCTCGGCCCCCAGGACATCGAGGACCGTGGCGGCCTCTTCGGCCACGCGGATGTCCGCGGTTCCGGCCGAGAGGACCGCCACCGGGCGTCCTCGAAGGTCGCCCTCCCCTTTTCCCTCGAGTACGACAATGTGTCCTCGGGGATTGAATCGGAGGGGCAGTCCCTCGGCGGCGAGGGACCGTAGCAGGCGGTGGTTCTCCCCTGACACCCGGGAGATGACGGCCCCCAGACCTGCGCAAGCGAGCGCCTGGACGATGTCACGCAGGTCCTCCGGCGATTTCCCCTCGGAAAGGATGATCTCCGGCAGTCCAGTGCGCTCCGGCCGTCGGAAGTCGAGCCGGGACTGCTTCCCGCCCGGGAGATGGCCAGCCCGGAGCGCCTTGGCCGCTTGGGCGATGCTCATCCGCCGTCCACGTACGGCCCTAAGGAGCGAATCGATGTTGTCGGTCACGGTCTCCCGCATCCGACA
>JAKBKR010000277.1 GCA_021832495.1 bacterium
CAAGGTCTCGGCACCGAACGCTCCGACGCCTGCCAACAGGAGAGGGATCACGAGGAACGCAACGTACCGCACCCAGGTTGGCAAGGGTCGGACGATGGGGGCGGGCCATGGGACGGAGAGGAATGCCGGGAGCGCGATAACGGCGTACGTCGCGATCTCGACGGGTGTGAAGATGGCGGCCACGATGGGGTCGGTGATCCAGTAGGGAAGAATATGCTCCGAATACACACCCACCGCCCCAGCCAGATAGATGGCTTCATGCCGAGAGAAAGGGAACCGGCGTGAAACCAGGTACCACCCTAGGAAGAGCGGAAGGAAGACCATGAGGTTGAACAGCCAGAATTGAGGAATCCGCTCGGCCCAGAGTCCAGGGGTGAACCCTTCCTTCATTGAGTTCACAAGCGCAGCCAATGTTTCTTCCGATAAGACCATCAGTGTGCCGAGCGCCATGAAGCGCAACAGGGGGTGACCCGGGAGCCGGGCGACGAACCGCCGAACCCGGTCCCGGTGCACGAAGAGCGGTACCCCAACCCCAAGGGTCCAGAGGTAGAAGTAGAAGTAGATCGGACTGTACGCCACGATCAGGACAAGCACCAGGGCCGCAGCCGCAACGCCCAACCAACCCAAGAAGACCCGGTCCCCGGTCTGCATTTCGCTCCAGGTCCTTCGAAGCTCGTCAGTCATTCTGGATCTCCTCCACACCGGATCTGGAATCGTTCTGTGATGCCAGGAGGACCTGATTGTTGGCGGGCCATCGCTTTCGGAAAGGACACCCAATAAGAACGT
This sequence comes from bacterium, assembly GCA_021832495.1. Lineage (GTDB taxonomy): Archaea > Thermoplasmatota > Thermoplasmata > Lutacidiplasmatales > UBA184 > JAJYEA01. The sequence continues at coordinate 787 of JAKBKR010000277.1, forward strand.
ACCGTCGCTTGCGTGGGTATCGCGAGATTGCCCAGACCTCTATCCATCAGCGCCGTTTCAAGGGTTTCACACTTGGAACTGGGCGGACCTTCCGTTCGACGACCCATCGACGCATGGCGATCTTGCGGGACTTGCGGAACCCTGCCTTCTCGAACATGTGAAGCGTTCCACTGCACAGGAAGGAGGACGAGACCTTCTCCCCCGTATAATCTTCGGGATACGCCTCGACCGTGCCTCCGCCGAGCCGGGCAATGTATCGGAGCGCCTCATCTAAGGCGAGCGTGGCGATCCCCTCCCCCCTGCGTTCCCGGTCGATAAAAAAGCAGGTGATCCGCCAGTCAGGAAAGGGGTGTTTCCCGTCCTCGTAGGCTTTTTTGCTCCGTATGTTGGGGAGTTCCGAGGTGGGACCGAACTGGCACCACCCGACCGCCCGGTCCCCATCGAAGACCAAGGCCGCATGGGCCCTTCCCTCCCGGACCCGCTCCTCCTTGGCTTCCCGATACCGTCCAACGAGGCATTTGTTGTCGCCCGATTCCAGATGGAACGAGATGCACCAGCAGCCGCCAAAGATCCCGTTGTGCTTCTCCACAAGGTCGGCGAACGCCGGCCATGTCGCGGGGGAAAGCTCCTTCGAGGTGAAGGACATAGGTCGTGGTAGGTGGGCGGTCTAATCGCGTCCCCCGGTGACCTTGGGGTCTTTGGTTAGGACCTGGAAGAACAGGATATCATTGTCATCAGGGTCCCGTATCCCGAAGTAGCGGATGGTGTCCGGGACGGTCTTCACTTCCTTAACGGCGATCCCCGCCCGGTGGAGCCGATCATGTTCTCGGACCGCATCGCGCACTTCGATTCGGAGCCCCCAGCTCGACGGGCGAACCTTGCCCTCGGAGATCTGCACCCAACCGCCGCCCAAGCGCCACTCGAGATTTCCCTTGAACGGTTCGAGGTCGATCCCCTTCCCGAAGAACTTCGTGTACCACTCCTTGGACCTTTCCAGATTGCTGACAGAAATCTCCGTTATGATCTCCCGGACTTCGACGGGCCCATCGGCCTTGTCCTCTACCATGGTTCCTGTAGGCGCCTACAGAATAAAACCATGTCTCTATAGCCAAACGAGGCCGCGTCCGCTTCGCGCCTTTCCGTACTATCCGTCCCCGCTGGTCGCACCTTCGGGAACATGAAAAAGGGAACGGAAGCGTCGCAGGTCCATGTTCTGTGCGATGCAGTTCGCCGCCATTTCAATCGCACGCTCGAGGTAGTTCTCTGGGGTGTCCTGTGCTGGGACCTCACCGGGCCCGGCATGGACTGCATCGCGAGTCGGGAGGCCCAGGAAACCGGCCCAGCGAAGTGTGCTTTCCCAAACCCCCCGCTGCGATAGCAATCCATGGATCGCCGTCCCCCAGACCTGTCCGTCCGGAGCGATGGCGCCGTCCAGCCCATCTTCTATGGCAGAAGACCCTTCCACGAACCGGAACGCTGCCTCCGTTCCGGGAGCCCGGTGCGTGCGCCCCCGCCGGATCTCATAGCCGCGCAGCTCCTCGGTCGGTGTTGCGTGGGGGATCCCATCGAGCGGTTGGACGCGCACCTGCCGTGCGATCTTGGGGTCTTGGAACCGTGTGGCGACAGGGAGAAGGCCCAACCCTTCGGTGTCACCTGGAGGCCCCTCGAAGCCTTCGGGGTCTATCAGGCGCTCACCGAGGATCATGTACCCACCGCAGATCCCGACAATGTGCATCCCATGCTCATGGCCTTCCCGGATCGCCCGTTCGAGACCCCGCTCCCGCATCCATCCAAGGTCATCCCGGGTGCGTCGCGTCCCCGGCAATATGAGGAGGTTCAATCCCGCGATATCATGCTCCGCCTCGACCCAACGCACGCCTCCCCCCGGTCCGAACCAGGCCGTGGGAAAATCCAAGAAGTTGGATATGTGGGGGTAGCGGAGGATCCCGATCTTGGGCCCCTCTCGAAGCTTTGGTATCTCAAGGGAGTGAGGCAGGGGAAGGGAGAGCGAGTCCTCCGCCGGGAATTCCAGGTCTTCCACATACGGGAGCACTCCCAGGACGGGGATGCCTGTTTCCCGGGCGATGAACTTCTCTGCGGGGGTGAGCAGCTTGCGGTCGCCCCGCATCCGGTTGAAGAGGATCCCCCGAACCCTCTTCCGCTCGGTCGAGGACAAGAGCTCGAGGGTCCCGACGATCTGGGCGAGGGCACCCCCGCGTTCCAGGTCGGTCACCAGCAATACCCCGAGGTCGAGAGCCTTCGCAGTGTAGAGATTGGCGAGGTCGAATCGCCGGAGGTTCACCTCCACCGGGCTCCCCGCCCCTTCGGCCACCACGTAGTTCCCTTCTTGTCGCACCTCCTTGGCGGCGCCAAGGACCGCCTGCCGGAGGTCGGGCATTACCTTCCCCATCTCTTCTCTCCAGGACCGGAGCCGGAAGCGAGGGACTCCCCGGACGATGATCTCGATCCGGCCGGGGCCTTCTGACTTCAGAAGGATGGGATTGGCCCGGGTGAGGGCCGGGATTCCGGCCGCTTGGCACTGGAGCCATTGCGCCATGGCGATCTCCCCACCATCCTCCGCCGGAACCGAGTTGAGCGACATGTTGACCGCCTTGAAGGGCTGGACCCTGACCCCTTGGCGATGGAGGGTCCGGCAGAGCCCTGTGGCCACGAACGACTTTCCCGCGTCGGATGTCGTGCCGGCGATGAGGACCCCCCGCACCGCATCCATGAGCGCCCCAAGCTACCGGAAACACAAAAAGGATTGCAGTCTCGGGAATCCATCCCATGGAGCCATTTTCGAAGCGGGAGTGCGCCGA
>JAKBKR010000278.1 GCA_021832495.1 bacterium
TCGGCATTGACCTTCTTGACGGAGGAGATAGCCATGTAGTGCGAAGCTTTGGAATCATAATAGGCGGCCTTTCTCTGGTACTTGACGACCTTCTCTTGGAGCTTCCGGATCTGAAGATGGATCTTGCTCTGGTCTCGGGGACGAACACCGCCAGTGCCCACCGCTTGGGCTCCAACCTTGAGCTCATCTTGGAGCTCCTTCATCTGTTCTTGAAACACGGGAATCTTCCCCGTTACGAGAGCGGACTTCTCGCGCATGATGGTTGCTTTGTGCTTGTAGCGTTCCATGGAGGTCATGTACTTGGACGCCTTGTGCCGGAGCTTCATCGCGATGTGGGCATTCTTCTGAGCGCGCTCCCTAAGCTTCTGAATGTCAGCGTACTCTTGGCTGAAGAAACGCAACCGGGTCTCCGGTAGACCCCCCGATGTTCCCATTCCAGGCGGTGGTGGTTGTCCACTCATGTTAGCGTCTCTATGCCCCCCACTTTAAAAACATGATGGTGGACCGCGCAAAAGGAGGAGGGAACCCTTTCTTCTGAAACATCATGCCCAAATGCATTCGCCTCCGGACTGGGCGCTCAAATAGTGAGGGACCTTGACGGCCGTGGGGTGTGCGCCTCACTACGGAGATGGCCTTGAATCGGTGGGTGTTGGTCCGACACGCGCCCGCATCGCCACGTGACTTTTCGCGCTGGCCGGACGACCGGGGACGCCCCCTGCGGGCCTCGGGAAGAAAGGAATTTCAGCAGTCTGCGCTTGGACTCTCAACACTCCTGATGGATCCCGGGTGTATCGCAAGCAGCCCTTTCCTCCGGGCCCGGGAAACCGCACTTCTGGTCTCCCAGGCCTTGGGACCTCAATGGCCGGTCTTGTTTTGGGACGAGCTTGTTCCGGAAGCCAATGTTGGGGACCTCTTCGAACGAGCACGGAAAATGTATAGAAGAGGAGATACTGTATTGGTGGGGCACGAACCGCTTCTTTCACGGCTTGTGGGATATTGTCTCACCGGAACCGAGGTCTCCGTTCTCAAATTCTCCAAAGGGGGCGCCGTCTCCATCAACTTCCCGGAAAAGGTCACCCCAAGCGGCGGGCAATTGGAATGGGCCCTGACCCGGAAGCAGCTTGCTCGCCTGTCAAGCGCGAATTCAAAACGGTCCACTTCACGCCTTCCTTAGGTTGACCCGGTAGTCCTTCTTTAACGTGTTTTTCACACCAACCAATAGAACGCTCCTCCTGACACCCCTTTCATCAATTCCAGTGAACGTGTTCTGACGCAAGACGCCTCAGACCCCATACCATCCAGTACCCACCATGAAACTGCCTTCACCTCTTCCGGAGCTCCCGTTCTGAATCCGGATTCATCCACTCATCATGCTGCGATATTCCCGTTCTCCCATACCTAGACATTGATGACAAGCACCGATGATGCTGGGTTCCGGATTCATAGGACCGCACCAGCAATTACTAGTATGGACCTTGTTCCTCCACAAGCGTTTATCCTCTCCGCCGAACTCGCGGCGAGCCTCATCCTAAGATGCGTATGATCACAGGACCCGTCTGGTTCGTTGGTTTTGCGCTCGGGTCGCGTGACCGGATACCCACATCGGTCCACTTTGCCTCGGGCGTGGACTTCATGCTTGGTCATCGCACAGGACTTGACCCTCGCCTCGCTACTCGCTATACTATGGATGAATTCTGACATGTCTACACTTTTCCCCATTCGCTGCTGAAACCCTCGGCTTCGGTCGCACGACTCCTTCAATGTATCGATGTGATGCCTTAGTGGACCCAACCGGTGGAAGGACTTCAACGCAGGACAGCGTTCCCATCGAGCAAGGGGACTTGATCTATGTCCGACTCGAAGCTGTTTGTGGAGTCTCTATGTGCCTAGGATGCCGTTCGGTTTATGAGCGCCTCAGGGTTCCCGGCGATGTGCGGAAACGACCCTCGCCCCTCTCAGTGTCGAACGTCGGAGAAGAACCGGTATCGGTTCCCTCCCGAACTTTAAGTCAGCGAGTTGCCTCAGGGCGTACCCCCCTGGGGTGGTCCCGCGCGACGTACTCTCGGCCATGGAAGAATCGACCTTTTGCGGTGATCGATCTGGGATCGAACTCGGCCCGGCTGGTCATTTACCGGAGTGCACCGCTAGGTCCAGCCTGGAGCGTTCATGAGAGCAAGGAGTATCCGAGGCTTGTCGAGGACATCGGCCCGGACGGAGGTCTTAGCAAGGCGGCTGTACGCCGAGGCCTGGCCACCCTGCAGCGGTTCCGCCGAATCCTTGACACGAACGGTGTAATCGATATCCGAGCCGTCGCCACCAGTGCGGTACGAGAGGCACCCAACGGTGCGGCGTTTGTTGCCGATGTTCGGAGAAGGTACCGGATCCCACTCCAGGTTCTTTCCGCGGAGGCAGAGGGCCAATATGCCTACCTCGGTGTGGCAAGTGCCATTTTTCTCCACAACGATCTCATCGTAGATCTCGGCGGCGGGTCCCTTCAAGCCATACAAACCCGAAATTCGGAATTGTCACGCTCGCTTTCTCTGCCGCTGGGCGCTCTACGCCTTCACCGACGCTACCTGGATCACGATCCACCCAAGACCCGTGAGCTTCGAGCACTCGAAGACCATGTGGATGAGGAACTCCGCGCCATCGACCGGTTCAAGCTCTCCTCCGACGAGCGGATCATCGGAGTGGGTGGTACCATTCGGTCCCTTGCCCATGCGATGCAGGCCATCCGTGGGTACCCTCTTGCGCGGGTGCATGGCTACGAACTCAGGACCCGCGATCTCGAACGGCTCTATGACATCCTTTCCGAGAGCGCAATCTCGGTCCGCAAAGAGGTCCCAGGGGTCTCAGCCGACCGGTCCGACATCATCGTGGCTGGACTTGCTACGGTTTTGGGGATTTTACACCGTCGTCGAGGGAACTCGCTCCTGGTCTCGGGGTGCGGGATTCGGGAAGGCCTAGCCCAAGACATCCTAGGACGCCCTCTTCCCTCTTCGGTCGAGGAGATGGCCCAAAGCAGTGCCCTAGCCTCGTTATGGGCATCAGGTTCCGATGGGGCCCACGCACGTCGGGTCTGGGGGCTTTCCCTCGCACTGTTCGATCTGACACGATCGCTGCATCGCTTGGGGTCGGAGGAACGCCTCGTCCTCGAGGTCGCGGCGCTCATGCACGATATCGGGGCGACCCTCTCTTATCCGTCCCACGCCGCCCACTCCGCCTATATCCTTCGTAGCCGCCCCCTGTATGGGCTTTCCCACAGAGGTTTTCTGCTCTCCTCGCTCATCGTGAGCATGCATGAGGGAAATGATATTCCATCCGATACCGTACGACGGTATCCCTTGGTGTTGGAAGAGGAGGACTTGAAGGTGGCGCGTACCTTAGGCACCTTGCTTGCGCTTGCGGAGTCGCTCGGCGATGTGCAACCTCGTCCTCACCTTCGAAGGAAAGGCAAGAGGATCTTTGTCTCATTTTCACCAAACTCGGCCTTCGATCCGCGCCTCTTCGAACGATCGTGCCGGTGGATGCGCAAACACCTTGAGGTGAAGGTCCGTGTTGAATCCTAGTCCGGCCAAAGGTACCCGGTCCATCA
>JAKBKR010000279.1 GCA_021832495.1 bacterium
GTGCCTTCTCAGCGAGACAGCTCGTCCATCCATCGGGTCGGAAGGATGTCGAAGAGCGGCCCCGCCAACGCGCGGATGGCGCTGGCGATCATGGTCGACACGGTATCGAAGTTCGAACCTCACTTGCGAGAATACTACCTGAAGGCGAAGGCACGGACGGGTGGTGGGAAGCTGGCCCACGTGGTCGTGATGCGGAAGCTGGTGAGGATGATCTACGCGATGCTGACGCGGCGGGAGAAGTGGCGGTGGGAGAACGCCGCGTTGACCCACCGCAAGCTCAAGGCGCTGAGCGCTGACTGAGGCCGCGGGGACGCCGAGGATCGAGCACCGTCACGTATCACTTCAGACGCAATTGCCGCCTGACGGCTCAAGCATGAATGTGGTCGCCCGGTATCCGTTGGATGTTCAGTCTGCACCATCGAGTGCTTGTGTCTGTATACGGGGAATACCGGACCGTGATGGCGCTACCCTCGGCCCCAAAGTGGCCCCAGTCAGCTTAATTCGGGAGAGACCATGTGAGGAGTGAGCCCGGAGAGGCGGCGGACCCGGTTACGTGTCTGTTCCGTTGCAGTCGCCCCGCCGGAGTGGAAGTGTCGATCCCCTGATCGACGACAATCACCCGGACTCCCGCCGCGTCGGACTCGTCCCAGAATCGAAGGATCATCCCGAGCGAGCGACCCAAACGGTCCATCTTCGAGACGACTACCGCGGAGAACTCTCCGTGCAGCATCCGCTCGCGGAGCTTGTCGAGCTCGGGGCGGTTGTCCCGGACGCCTGAGATGCCGTCGTCCCGGAAGACGGCGACCTCGGCCCACCCCCGGGCCTGGCAGTAAGCCGTGAGCTGGGCGACCTGAGCCTCCGTCGATTGATCCTTCGTCGAGACCCGGGCGTAGATTGCCACTCGGGTCATGTAGCGGCCTCCTCGGCCCCGGCAATCGTCGAGGCGGCCGCCTCGATTCGTTCCCGTGCGAGGGTCGTGTACGCGGGGTTGAGGTCGATGCCGACCGATCGGCGTCCGAGCCGGCGCGCCACGGCAAGCACCGTGCCGCTCCCCATGAAAGGGTCGAGCACGAGGCAAGGGACGACGCGTTCCGTCTCACACGAGCAGGCCTTGCGGTACCCGAGGTCGACCCTCCGGTAGGTCCCGTCATGAATGCCCGGGGCCGCGATTCCCTGACCCCGGCCCATGGCGAGGGACTTCTCTGGGTGCCAGTCGTGGCCGATGCCCCCACCCTCGGCGCGGACCTTGTGGACCCAAGACACTCCGCATCTCGCGCACGCCCCCTTCTCGGAGGTCCCGGCACGGATGCAGATCTCGGGTAGCGCCTCGGGGAACGTCGCAAAGTGGGCGCCACGGTACGGTTGCGTCGCGATCTGCCAGACCGAGCGGAGGTTGCGACCGGTGGGGTCGGTGTTCGTGAGCAGGGGGAACCGGTGGAAGTCGCCTCTCGGGTGCTTCGACCGGTAGGCCGGGTTGTCCACCGGATTCGGCAGGTGGTGGCGGAGTCTCCTCAGCGAGCTCTCCCGGAGAGGCTCCCGGACCGCTTCGGCGTCGTAGAAGTAGCGCCGCGAGCTCGTCAGGAGGAAGACGTACTCGTGAGACCGAGTCGGTCGGTCGCGGGTGGGCTCCGGCATCGGATTTCTCTTCGACCAGATGCAATCCGCCCGGAGCCACCAGCCCCGGCGCTGGAGCTCGAAGGCAACCTTCCATGGGGTCCCGACCAGGTCCTTCTCCTTCAGATGGGGAGCCCGCTTGTCAATCGATCCCGCCTGCTCGGCCCCGGTCCGGTCGCGGATCTCGAGGGTGGATGCCTTCCAGCGCTTTTCCCCGGTGAGGCCGGCGGGGTGCGTGCAGTAGGTGTCACCCAGGTTCAGCCAGAGGGTCCCGTCCAAGCGCAGGACCCTGCGAATCTCGTCGAAGACCCCGGCGAGATGGTCCACGTAGACCTCGGGGGCAGGTTCGAGGCCGAGCTCGCCTTTCCATGCCCCGCAGTGGATGCAGGACGTCGAGGTGCGTGGGGAGCGCGTCGCCGAGGCGCCGTTCAACGTCTCGGCGACCATGGGATGCGTGACCTGTCCGTTCCCCGACGGGATCATGACCGTCTCCCACGAGTGGACGCACTGGGAGGAGCCTCCCCAGACCTGCGGTTCCGTGCCGTAGGTTCGGAGGCCCCAGTACGGAGGCGAGGTGACGACGCAGTGGACCGACTCTTCGGGGAGGGTTCGGAGGACGGCCAGGACATGTCCCTGAAGAATGGTGGGTGTGCGATTGCTCGGGATCATGCCTCGGCCTCCCCACGACCACCCCACCGGACGGCGTATCGATCGGCTGGAATCCGCGCACGATCCGCTTCGGCACCTCGGACGTGGGCCACGAGGAAGGGACGCCGGTCGACGGCCCCCACGACAACCCGCTCGACCTCACGGCGAACCTTCCACGGGGGTTCGGTGCAGGTGCGGACAACCTCGGGAATGCGGGCCAACGCACCGTGCTCGGTGAGCAGGAGGTTCTCGAGCCCGCGACGGCTGAGGGCGGGGGGCTTGACGTAGCGTGTCATGCCGCCACGCCCCCGTCGCCGTCGAGCGTGGCCTGGTAGACCACGGGTCCCCACCCGTGGTAGAGGTCGGGCACCATCGTCGGGAGAACGAGATCGAGACGGTGGGGCCTGCCATCCCCTGTGGCGAACCCGGCGATCAGGTGCCGCTCGCAGAAGTCGACGGTCGCCGCGATCCGACGTTGGGATCGATCCGCACCCGTCGCCTGGGCCACGACCCGTTCGACCGACGGTCGGTAGGGCAGTAGCCGGGTCGGGAAGGAGCGGAACAGTCGCCCGAAACCGACTCGGGCCGCATCGTCGACTCGTCGAAGGTGATTGTTTCGGCTCGACGCGCGCGGACGACGGGAAGCAGCCTCCGCACTGTCCAGGAGTGCCCGGAAGGCCTCGGAGGCCGCAGGGGGCCGCCCACCGACCCGCTTCCCGGTTTCAAGGTCGATGCCGGTAGAGGCGACCAGCCCGCTCTTGGCGAACTTGCGAACGAGCGCCCGGAACCGGGCCATGTCACGCGGGTAGGCCATCACCCATTGGGGGCGAGGGGTTTCCCGGGGGAAACGGGTGGGTTTTCCGGGGGAAACCGTGGGGAGTACGAGGGTCCGGGAGGAAGGTCCGAGGTTCCCGGGGAACCGGGTCTCTGACGAGGAGGGGGATCCCAACGGAGGTTGAAGGAGACCCCGGGAGGCGGCGCGCGCGTCGTTCAAGGCGGGGCCCCCCGGAAGAAGTCCCGGCGGGGCGGTTGGGGGATGCCGGATATGGGTTCTATAAGGAAATGGTTACGGGCCCGCCGGGATTCGAACCCGGGTCTGAGGCTCCGGAGGCCCCTGTGATATCCAAGCTATACTACGGGCCCACTCCACACCCCCAAGATGGCTCCTTCGATGCCTTACTCGCCGCTCTGCTTGGCTCCCCCTCCGGTGAGGAAGCTAAAGCTCGAGGCCTTCCCATGGGCGCATGCCGTTGTCTCCCTTCTTCCCGTTCTTCCTCCTCTGCCGCTGGGCCGAGACTACATGACAAACTTGAACCCTTCTATCGTCG
>JAKBKR010000280.1 GCA_021832495.1 bacterium
TCCGATCTGTATCCCGACATCCGTGGCCGTCACGTTGGCGGTTACCACCGCAGTCGGGAACGCCGCCACGACGACTGTGACGTTCGCCCAGGCCCTCCCGCCCTGGGAGTCCGTGAGGACGAGGCCGAGCGTCAGGGAGCCCACAGCGGAGAACGAGTGGCGGAAGATGGCCCCGTAGCCCGCCACCGATTGCTGGACCTCCCACGTGTAGTTGTAGGGCGCAGTCCCGAGAGATCCGTTGGCGATCCAGCTCGCGGCCACCCCATAGTCGACCTTGGTGGGTCCGATGATCTCCACCTCGGGGGCTGCCGTGACGGTAACGACCTGATACCCTCGGGAAACCAGTCCGAGACCGTCCGTGGCCACTACCGACACGTTGTAATGCCCGACCGCTCCGAAGGCCGCTACGAACTGGGATCCCCAGCCCCGAACTGATCCGTTGACCGACCAGGTGTAGTTGATCGGTGGAGAGCCGCCCAGCGTTTCGGCGCTGAATGTGTCGTTGACCCCTTGGTCGACAGTTCCGAACTCTGCCGACACCTGCACTTGCGGGTCCGCGTTTACGGCGAGGCTGGTGCTGGAGGTCGCGGTAACACTCTCGGAGTCAGACAGTTCGAGGCGGACCGAGTGGGCTCCGGAAGTATTGAAGACCACGACCACGCGCTGCCCGTATCGGGTATGGCTCCCAATGGTCCAGGTCCAGTTGTAGGGGCCGACGCCGCCGGAGGCGTTACCGACGAACACGACGGCAATCCCAACATCTGCAGGGTCGGGTGTGATCCCGATCGTAACGGAAGGGTCCGGCACCACTTGGACGGTGATCTGCGAGGACGCGGTGTGGCCGTCCTGATCGGTGACTGTAACGCTGACGGAGTAGTTCCCGACACTGCCGAACGCGTGAGAAAAGGACGGGCTCGTGGAAACTTCGACGCCTGAGATGGACCACGAATAGCTCACCGCCCCGGTCCCGCCGGTGACGGTAGCCTGAATCTGCGCGGTCGAGCCGCTGTCGACCACCGAAGGAGTAGACGAAGCGGTAACGGACGGGTTGGCGACAATCGTGACGGTGGTATCCGCTGACTCTACCGTCCCCGCAGAATCAGTCACTCGAGCGATGAGCGTGTAGGTCCCCGGGGACCCAAAGCTCCGCGAAAGGCTGGACGAGTTGCCGACGACCACCCCGTTGAGGACCCACCGATACGTGTAGCCGCCGACCCCGCCACTCGCTGTCGAGGAGAACCCGACTGGGAACCCTATGTCGGCCTTCCCGCCGGTCGAGGTGAGGTTGTTGGTTGCCGACACGACCGGATCGGAGAAGACGGTAACCGAGAGGTTCGCCTCGGCCGTCCTGGTTGCCGAATCGGCGACCTGAAGCCTGAGCGTATATTGGCCCGGGCTCGAGAAAGAATAGGTCAGGTTCTCGGCAGTCCCGATTGTCCCGGCCCCCGCGGACCAGGTGTAATTGAATGGGGCCGTTCCGTTGATCGCGAATCCTTGCCAGGTCGCCGGGGTCCCGACGTCGACGTACATCGGGCCACCGATGACCGCAGACGGGTCGGCATGGATGTCCACATAGGCGCTCCCACAGGCCGATTCACCTGTCGTGTCCGTCACGCAGGCCGTGGACTGGATGGTCCCCGGTTGGACATTGGATCCCATGACCGCGCTGCAGTTGAGCTCGCTCGGCGCGGTGTAGGAGGACTGGGAACCGCATACGGTGACCGCGCCCGACGTACCGGCGTAGCTGATCGCCCCTCCGCCCGGGGCACCTCCGAATTCGTAGGCTCCGCTGCCACCGGTGGCGGCGGCCGTCCATTCGATGACTGTCGACACGTCGGCGGAGTTGGGGATCGCAGAGAGGCGCAGCGAAAGGGCCGGGAACACTCGGGTCGTCACACTCGAGGCGTTGGTGCTCCCCGCCGAGTCAGTCGCTTGGACAGTGACCCTGAAGGACCCAGTAGCAGTGTAGGTCTCGCTACAGGATGCCGTGCTCGACGAGCACCCCGTCCATCGGTAAGTATAGGACGACCCGCCGGAGACTGTTGCGCTGTAACTAACGGTGGCTCCCTCGTCTACCTGGTCTTTGGACTGCGAAAGCGAGACGGAGATGCCCCCGATCTCCGTGATACCGGTCAGATGGGTTACCGCGCATCCCGTGGCGCCGACCACGGTGCCCTCCCAGTCCGGATAACCTCCCAGAGCCGTCCAGTTGTACGTGTAATTGGCGGCCGTTGCAACCGTCTTTGTCTGGACCTCGGTCAGAGATCCATTGCCTCCGTTCTGCACGTACCACGTTACGGTGTCCGGGGTGCTGCTCCCAAGGCCGGTGAGGTCCAACGAAAGGACGGTAGTGGCGCCTACGTGCACCGGATTCGGTGACGCGTAGACGGCAAACACCGGCGGGGTCGCCTGAGAACATGGCCCAGTCGCCCCCGAGGCGCTTGGCACTACCACGAGACCCATCAGTACCGCGGAGGAAGCCAGGAGAAGGGCGAGCAGTCGAACGCGCATCTTGACACCCTCACACGAACATGTCCAGGACGGGAGTGTCCTTCGCGAGATCCAAGGCGAGGATCATGGCCGCGGCCGTGACGACCAGGAGGATCACGAAAACCGGAGCTGAGAGAGGGCCGAGTATCCCCGCAATCCCCTCCCAGAAGCCGAGGATGTAGGAAACCATCCCCAGCCAGACTACGGAGACCGACTGCATCATTCCCAGGATGGTGCTCAGCAGGACATCGGTCACGTAGAGAGTGGCGTTCTCGAACTCGCCGAGGAACACATGGCTGACGCCTCCCGACGCGCACTGGAGCCACGTGAACGGGTTGGTCAGGTCGCACGACATGGTCAGTACCCCAGAGCGGCCCGAGCCCCGTCTGTAAGATCCAGCACCGCATACGACACCGAGGCCGTGACGCCCAGCCCCGCCACGATGAGAAGCGGGACCCAGAACCCGTACTGCCCGACGTCATACCCCCAGTTGTAGAGTACTGCGCTGAGCGCCCCGTCGACAGCGTAGAGGGTGCCGTTGAAGGTGTCAGCGACCAGAGCCGCGAATGAGCCGGCGAACCCATAGAGCAGCTGCAGTAGCTCGTAGACGAAGCTCACGAACCCCCCCGGACTACGCTTCTGCCTCGTCTTCCGAGATGTCCTTCTCCGCGTCCATGAACTCGAGGACAAGGTAGCACACGAGGCCGGCGATCGCGAGGCTCACGACCGTCATCAGAGGGCCCCAGATCCCGTACGCCCCGAGGGCGTAGCCCCAGCCCTCGAACATGGTGTCCAGGCCCCCGGCGAACGCTGCAAAGACGCCGATGAACGCGTTCGCAGCCCCGCCGAGGATCGTCTGCAGAAACCCCAGCAGGAGCTGCCAGATCGAGTTGAAGATCGTCTGACCGATGTTGCTGGACATCCTACTGCCACCTCACGTATTGGCGGCGATGAGACCAAGCCGCGTCCCAGATCACCACCATGCCGAGGAACAGGATCGCGACGAGCTCGAAGATCGCGCCCGCATTCCCGGCGAAGGCCGGGGCGAGGAGGTAATCGCCGAAGCTGAACGAGTAGCCTAGGATA
>JAKBKR010000281.1 GCA_021832495.1 bacterium
CGGACTGATTCTGTGGGGGCAGCCGCTGCCTCACCACCTTGCCGTTCCGCTCGAAGACAAGGAGGGGGTAGGTCTCCTCCCCCTCCCTGACCCACACCACGGGCGTCACGTCAACCCCTGAAGGCTCCGTGTTCCGTTGCAAATCGGGCCATGAGGCTGATAGCCGTTCGGACACTCCCATCCGAGTCTTTGACCGCGTTCCGGATGTCCTGTTCCAATTCGGGGTACTCCCACCCCTCGTTGGAGGCGATGAAGCGGAGCCGCGCCTCGATCTTGTCGTTCCCCACCGGCCCGAAGACGTAGTTGTTGCCCTTGCACCGGTCCTTGAGGGCGGGAGTAAATTTCATGGGGTCGTTGCTGAGCCAGATCACCAAGATGTTGGTCGAGAACCGCTCCAACGGGCGGCTCAGGAGCTGCTGGTTCTCCCGCGACAGGTTAGCCACGTCGTCGAACGCCACGATCCGCTTCACCCCGCGACCGAAGGAACTGATAGAGCGGACGATGGGGAGGATGGTGTTGTTGATGAAGGCGGTGGGGTTGTCCTTCATTGCCGCCGCGTCGACCTCGTAGAAGTAGCCACGCGCCCACCCCGGAGCCAATTCGTCGTCGACTCCGTGGCTCTTCAGGTAGCTCACAAGATAGTCGTGGGCGAATGCGTGGGCGGCGGTGGTCTTGCCTACTCCCGGCGGGCCGAGGAACACCATACACTCCGGCAACGCGACCCCGGGGCTGTACCGGGCCAGCGCCTTCAGTTGACGAATCGTGGCGTCGTTCCCCACGATGTCCGAAAGGGTCCTCGGCCGGTACTTTTCCGTCAGGACCTTCGGAACGGGGGCCTTATCGTGGGGGATGACGAAGGTAGACTCCCGGATGGGGCCGGCATCCAATCGCTGCTGGGTCCTCTCGCCGCCCGTCGCGGGCTCGGGCGGAGGCGGGCTGGGAGGCGCGGGCTCGGGCGGAGGCGGGGGCGCTGGGGCCTCGGGTTCGCGGTAAGGTTCGGGCTCCGGCAGCTTGGGGAGACTCTCCGGGTTGAAGGTGATGGTGGGCACCGAGCCCCCGGGCGGCAAGCGCGGCTCGTTCCGAGTCGGGGCGCCGCGCATCAGCTTCGAAAGCTCTCGGATGGCGTCGGTCAGATCGCTGACCTCCGAATTCCGGCCGCCACCGGCAAACCCGCGCTCCGCGAAGCCGCGGAGCTGGGTGGGAACGATCTCCCACGACCCGGGTCCGTGGAGATAGACCACACGGGCCGCGACGGCGTCGACGTTCTGAATCGACACTCCCCTCCAAAGCTCCTCTCCCCCGCCGAACTCGCCGGCCATGTCGCTTTGGTATTTGCTCGACACCGCTTCGCTGAATTGGATGTTCGAAAGGATGATTCGAACCACCGCCCGAACGAAGTCCCACTCCACCGTCGGAGAGCCGAAGTCCAAGGTCCCGTTGGAGACCTCGTTGAATGCGTCTCGGAGTATCGTCATGGGCGGGTATACCTGAAGGGAGATCAGTGGCGGTTCGTTGGGACCACCACGGGTTGCCAAGAGGAGGCGCATGGCCCGCTCCTGCGGGGTCATGTCCGCTGGGTTCGTCAGTAGGAGGGCCTTCTCGTCCGGGGTGTACAAGAGCCCGTTTATCGTCTCGGGCATGATGTAGCGCATGGCGACAAGCGTCAGCGGGCGGTTGGGGTTCGGTGCCGCCATTTCCCTACTCCTGCGGCGGTTGGCGGGGCTTGAGCAACTCCCATAGCCCGATGACGCTCACGCCGATGCCGGCGAGTGTAGCCACGATCAGGAGCCCGCGCTTCATAGTGTCGCTTCCCGATGCGGGAGGGGACTGGGTCGTCACCGTCGCCGCCCCCGCTTGCCGCGCTGACGCCGATTGAGGGCGGCCACCAAGGTCGCGCTGGCGAGCTGCTTCAGGGGCTCCTTGTAGCGGCTCTCCATGCGCACGTTGCTCCAAATGCCGGACCAAAGCCGGTCCACGACGATGTGGAGGTGCGCGGCCTCCACGTCCTCGCGGCGGACCTTCCCCGTCTTCGCCAACTCCTGAATCACGTGGTTCACGGTGTGTTCGATGTCGTGCCGGTGGCTCGGGCCGTGGGTTCCGGCGGTCGAATCGAGAATCTGCTGAACGCGCCGCCCGGACTCGCCGATCACCAAGCGGTTGATTGCGGCGTGGAGGTCGCCACTGGGCATGATAAGCCTACGAGCAAACCCCTATATGGCGGGTCGCGTCCTTCCCCACCGTGTCCCGGGTGTCCGTGGTGGTGCCGTGCCGTCGCCTTCCCGACGACCCGTTGGAGGCCGCGGCCCTGCTTTCGGCTTCGGAGGTTCCCCCCGAGGTGATCTATCAGTCCGGCGGGACGATTGCCGGCGCCAGAAACCGTGGTGCAGTCCGCACCCGCGGGGACGTGCTGATCTTCACCGATGACGATATCCGGTTGGAGGCGCCCTACTCTTGGTTCTCCACCCGGCCGCCGAGCGAATCGTGGTGGATTCCGGCCACCGTGGTCTCGGATGTCGACGACGAATTCACCCAGATGGCGTGTTCGGTCATTCGCTTCGTGATACCGTTCCGCGGGATTCTGGCGTCCGGTGGGCACTTTCTGGCCGTCCGTCGGTCCGCCTTCGAGAAGGTCGGCGGTTACTCCCTCTCCCACCTCTTCGAAGAACACGGCATGTCCCGAAAGCTCTTCCATGCGTTCGGTCCCCCGTCCCCGTCTCCCGCGAAGGTGACGATTCTACGGCGGACCTCCACGCTGTTGGAGTCCGCCGTCCGCTCCAAGGAGGCCCCGCCCGACACCGACGGGCCGTTCAGTGTCGTATGGGATCCGGAAACGGCGGAGGATGTAATGACCCGTCGTCCTTCATTCCGACGTAGTCTCGGAGGTAGATCGCCAGATGGTAGCAGCTCCACGATAGCCATCGCCAGCCCGCCTCGGTCTTGAAGAGCGGGTAGAGGACTGAGTCGGCCTTGTGCATCCGGGCGATGAGCCCCGGCGGGCCGCTTTCCGGGACCGTATCGTAGCCGACCAAGTAGTAGCGGATGTAGTCCCAGTTCTTCCGGATGATGAGCCGAATCCACGGCTTGATTACCCCGCGGTCGAACCACCCCACCCTGATGATATTCGGCAGGATGTCCACGCCGTCGCGGATGTACTGGGCCGCCTTCGCCGGCGGAAGGCCCGTGAGCCCCGACATCACCATGTATTCCACCACGTCCGGGGACGGCTGGCCGATGAACAGTTTGACCCGTTCCCAAACCCCCATGCGGAAGAATTTCGCCACCTCGGGCGAGACTCCCTGAGGCACCCAAGTTTCTTCAGCCATCGGCTAAGCTTCTTCTTTGGGCTCTTCCGCGGCGGGAGGTTCCTCCGCGACGGGTTGCGGCTCCATCTCCACCGGCGGGGCCGGTTCCGGGGCCGGCTCGGGTTCTGGCTCCGGGGCCGGCTCGGGTTCTGGCTCCGGGGCCGGCTCGGGCTCCGGGACCCGCTTCGGCGGCGGGGCTCGGGGAATTTCACGGGACGGGGGCGCGGGGGGTGCCTCCGGCGCGGGATTGGAGACC
>JAKBKR010000282.1:0-2353 GCA_021832495.1 bacterium
GCATGATTGTCTTAAGGAGGGACATCAGTGCAACCGTCCCCCTCTCTCCAAGTCTATATGTAAGCTCACGCGTCTGTTTGGGAGTTGAACTTGGTTCTGTGATGGCTTCCAACAAACGCAGGGCCCCCACAATGTGAACCGACTTCGCCGGGTCATCAGGTCCCTTCGCAAATATTGTAAAGGAACCTGTAGGTTCAGTGGCCACACTTGATATCGTTGACCAATCGCCGGCTGCGAAGGCCAAATCTACGGACTTAGGTGTTGGGTCTTTAAGGTGATGTGCAGAATTGGAGACCCATTTCTGAAACTCTCTTTGAATATCCCCCTCGACGGTGAAAGGTATCGAGCCCTCCGCCACGTTTACTGCCCTTACATGGAAATTGAGCGTGAAATTCGCAGGTTGTCGTGGACTATGAGCGTCTTCGTCGATTACCGCTCCATGAATCGAGAACGTCCGTCGAGGGAAATATGAGTGGGGAAGTTGGGTAACCCTTACTCTCTCCTCGCGTACCGGATGGAACGGATCTGTTCCTGAAAGAAGGAAAGTGGGCCCTCTGTTGAATAGGATGGCATCTCGTAACGATAGTCTATCCTCTTCGAGTGCACTCAACTGGTCCTCTGAGACTGGAAATGCAATCCAAGTGGACTTCTGCTCACCGGCAGACGCCTGCTCGTCGTCGTCCGTCTCTTCCGATTCACACCAATTCAGAAGCCAATGTCTCCCATCTGGGGCCTCTAGCAATTGAAGGAGTGGAAAGTCGTAACGGAGCAGCACCCGTACGATTCTGAATCCGCTAAGTACCGATTGGCCCGCGCCTAGTTCGTCAAACTCAGGGCACATCGTGTCCTCCGTCTGACGTACCGTCAGGAACGAATGTCCTAAAGAATTGACAGGGATCTAAATTATTCGGGATCCACCAGTCGTGATGGCTCTGGCCATCCACGTCGGAAGGGGTGTGTTCGATTAGCCCGTGGCCACCAGGGAGCTTGATCTGAGCAATGAACTGTGGAAGGTTCGGGTAAAGGTCCCGGAAGTGAATGGAATCTGCAGCATCCGAGTAAAGGGATATGCTACGGCGATAGCAAGGGCGAGTGGCTTCAAGGTCGAGGTGACGGTGTCTGTCGTACGGTGATAGAAAGTCCCTCCGCCTCACATGGTCAGGGAAGCGAACCAAGCGGTAGTACGTGTTCGGCATTTCGGTTGTTACGGGAGGGCAACCTGCTGGGTAGTGTCCCGGGAAAGTATAGGATGGCGACAACACTTACTTGACTATGGAAGAGTACTTAAGCAAGTTCCTGAGCAGTGCCCTTTCTATTCACCAGTGAGCTACGGACCACGTTCTCAGCGGATACAGGGTCCGGCACTGCGCCAACGCCTGCACTATCTCGGTAATCGGCGGTTGACCTGACCTCCCAGTAGTCACGGAGCATTGCCCACTGCCAGGGACCGGAGCGCCCAAATACACAGTGGCCATTATGACCACTAGCGCAACGTCGTTTATCCGCCCCCGGAAGCGTCCCCTCAAGGATGGTACCATACAGACCTACTACTACTTGGTCGAGAACATCTGGGAGGGAGGGAAGGTTCACCAGAAGGTCTTGGAATACCTTGGCACCAATCCTCACTCACGGACCATCCCTCTCGATTCTCCCTTGGCCAAGAAAGTCGCCGAGGTGTTCACCACCGGGGACTTGACCCCTACCGAGATTCGGAGCCGACTGAAGGGTCTCGACATCGACGTACCAGGAAGGCCCCGGCAGGTCAGCCTCACCTATACCCCCGCCCTCCGGTGATACACTCTACATTGCGAGTGAACCTCAGGGCCCAAAGGCGGGGTGATGGTCCAATTTGGTAGCCGACTCACTGAACAGCCAAATTGGGCGGGAACGATTCCCGGGCCTGTACAGCCCCTTCGGGTCACAGGACATCCCAGAGCCAAACGGGAACGTCGAATGTCCAGCGCAGCCTTGGCGTAGGCTTGGCGAGGCTCCAAGAAACGGCCCGGGCTGAAAAACGGGCGAAAGTCCCAATTTGGCTGTTTGTGTGAAACGACTAAATTGGTCTGGCCGCCCTCGGAAGACCCTCCCGCGCCTTCAAGAAATCTTGCGAGCGATCGCAAATTCTAAGAAGGCGACCCCCCATTACGTCGGAGATCGGGAAGTTATTGTCTTGGTCCTACCGGATTAGATACGTACGCTTGACAGGGGTAGGGTCCAACATCGAGGGAAACATAACATAACAAAGGGGGGGTGAACTCACCCCGATTTTGCGGCGAGAAACCAGACTCACCTGCTGTCAAACCCCTGCTATTGCTAATTCATCCGAATGGAGGGGCCATAGCTGTGCACTGCT
>JAKBKR010000282.1:2363-3553 GCA_021832495.1 bacterium
AAACCGGGTGAGAGATTATTAGCATGGATTGTGCACTGCTAGGAACCCATGCCCAGAAGTCTCTGTTCACTTGATGTTGAGCGCCTTGCACAGACCACGATGAACTATGATGTGGTCATTCGGATTGAACATCGCCGCTGGGTTCCGGAAGCGGAATGTGAAGCGGTAAGCGTGGTCGCCGTCACCCTTGCGAACATTTCCGATTGCGCTGCAATCGAACAATCGTTCCAACGCGGGGCCCAGTTCAACCCCCTTGAACCGGGCGTCACCCTTCATGATCCCGGTCAATTCGTCAACGGAAAACTGATGTTTTCCAAGCATGCCCATGGCGCGCATCACCTTAATGGCACCCACTGAGTCGTGCAGGCATGAGACTTCGTCCTCAATCTCTTGCCGGAAGTACTGCTCCGAGTACTTTCTCAGGGCGTTGAGAACCTCTTGTTCAGTCCCCCTAGCTCCGTGGATGTGTTCTTTCAGGCGTTTGAACAGTTGGATTACATCTCGTGGATTGTGGCGAGTGTTGTCGAATAGCACGCTAGCCGTGCTGCGCCCGCCAACTGACGGAGGAAGAAAATCATTGAACACATCCACCTTGACTCCAAGGGACTGCTCCGCTCGTTGGTTCACGAGACGAGCGAGAGCCGAGTCACGCGGGTCGGTTGTGTCCTCGTACCAATCAAGCTCGATGGTGTTGTCTTGCTTCACCTTGTTCTTGTTGGACCCAGGAAGTCTCTCGAAGAGGTCAGTCCTGCAGAGGAGGACTATCTTCGCATTGACGCCTGACTCTTCAAGCCTCTGATTCAGTCCAGTCACCGCGACCACGAGGGCGGCCAGCGCAGTGTACTGAATCTCCCTCCTAGTGGGGATATCATCAAGGCCGTCAATGAAGACAAGATGCTTCCTTGACGGGCGCGACCGCAAACAAACATCTTCCAGAGTTCTGAACACCAGCCTAGGATCGGCTTGCGTTGTCTCTGTCTCTGAAGCTCTGAGATACTGAACAATCTGAGGGATACCAATCTTGAACTCCCTCTTCGAAGTTGTGTTGACAAGGTAGGTGAGGTCCTTGGCAGGGATGAGTCCTAGTTTTGACAAGGCTTCTGCCATCTCTTGCAGGGTGGGCGAGCCATCAGTTCGACAGCACCTGTCAATTAGGAAACCGTTTATCAGAGCTATTAGAAGCAGAAAGC
>JAKBKR010000283.1 GCA_021832495.1 bacterium
AATGTGCCTGAATCATTCAACAGAGCACTGTGTGGCGCCGCTTCAGGCGCCCTCCCTCGATGACGGACGAGTGCCCCAATGTTTTAAGAACGAGCGGGCTTCTCCCGCCAGCATGTCGGACAACACGCAGCCAGTCCCTTCCAAGGACGCAGCACGGAAGGAGAGGACCTTCGTCATGATCAAACCGGACGGGATGCGACGGGGCTTGGCCGGCCAAGTCCTTTCCCGCTACGAGGCCAAGGGGCTCAAACTGGTCGCTGCGCGTCTCATGCGCATCTCCCCGGAACTGGCGAAGCGGCATTACGAGGAGCACAAGGAGAAACCCTTCTTCCCCGAGCTGGTCCGGTTCATCACCTCTTCTCCGGTGCTAGTCATGGCCCTTGAAGGGAGGAACGCCGTCCAGGTCGTCCGTGCGATCAACGGGGCGACAAAGCCATGGGAGGCCCTGCCGGGCACCGTGCGGGGGGATCTCGCCTTGGCGCTCACACCCAATGTGGTCCATGCCTCGGACTCCGTCCCCACCGCACAACGGGAACTGGCCCTCTATTTCCAAGAGAGCGACTACCACCCGTACGACCGGTCAGACGAGGAATACCTCTAACGGGAGCGTATCCCTGGCGGTCTCCCCCCTCGGTTCGGTTGGGGCCGAGGCCTACCCTCTTGGTGCGGACCGGCCCTCCCCCCGGGTCGATATAACGGGCCCGAGGCTTCGGTTCATCCGCTGCCGTTGAAATCGGTCTGACCCGGTACGGTCCCGGACCCGCCCCTCGGTGAAGGAGAAGGCTAATAGCGTTCGCCGTCGTGCGCTGCGCCGTCGATGGAAGAGCTCGAGAAGTGGCGAACGGCGGGCCGGGTAGGGGCATCGGCCCTGCAGCATGGGGCCTCCCTCATCCAGGCGGGACGATCGATCCTTGAGGTGGCCGAAGAGATCGAGGACCACATCCGGAAGGCCGGGTGTCGGCCCTCGTTCCCCGTGAACATATCGATCGACACGGAGGCGGCGCACTTCACGCCCCCGCCGGACTACGACCGGCGGTTCGAGACCGGCCAAGTGGTGAAGCTTGACGTCGGTGCACACCTGGACGGCTTTATCTCCGACAATGCCCAGACCGTGGAGGTCGGCTCGACCCGCCGGGCTCCCTTGCTGGCCGCTTCCCGAGAGGCCCTCGAGGCGGCCGAGCGCGTGCTCCATGGCGGAATGTCCACCCGGGCGGTCACCGCCGCTATCGAGGGGGCGATCCAGCGTCGGGGGTTCAAGAGCGTCGTCAATCTGATGGGACACACCGTGGAGCGCTACTCCCTGCATGCGGGGAAGTCCGTTCCGAATTCGGCGACGATCGCCGAATCCTTCCTCGAAGTGGGGGAAGTGGTGGCGGTGGAGCCCTTCGCCACGAACGGGGAGGGCGCCATCGGGAACGGTCCGTATGGGAACATCCTGCGCTTCCGGAGCGAGCCCGACCGGATGAAGGAGCCGGAGTTCCATTCCCTCTTCGAAGAGTTCCGCACGGTACCCTTCTGCCTGCGATGGGTGAAGGACCGTACGCTCCATCGGCTGCCCTTTCGGAAGAAGGGATTCGTCCAGTCGTATCCGGTGTTCATCGAGGTGGCGGGCGGACTCGTGTCGCAGTGGGAAGCCACGTTCCTCTTGCAGGAGGATGGCGTGGAGCGGCTCACGAGCGTAGGCTGAAACGTACCTCGGCTTCCACTCGAACGAATGGTTTAAATACGAGGAGCACGATTGAGTGCTTCGGGTGTCCGACAAAATCCACATGGCTTTGTCCGACAAATGAGAAAATGCGTGAGAAGGTGGGCGAAGAGAAACTGGCGGTCCGGTGCTCCCCCCAGGAGCTCAAGGCGATGGACTCCTATGTCCTCGCCGGAGATTTCCGGAACCGCTCGGCGCTCGTCCGCACCGCCATCCAGCAATTCCTCGAGGACAGGCTGCGGGAGATGTCTAACGCACCCGCGCCGGTCGCCGGCCCGATCGCGAACCTGACCCCGGAGGAGACCGAGCTCCTGGGCCGGTTCGCCGAACGCGTGCACGGAGGCAAGATGGGGGATGCGATCGCCCAGTGCGTCCGCTACGGCCTTGCGTCGCTCCGGGTCGACGAGATGGTGCGGGTAGGAGAGAAGCGGTTGATGGATGCCCCCGTGGTCACCCGACCGGTGACCCCAGGGGAATCCGATCCGGAGTTCTCGCCAGACGAATCCACGGGTCGAGGACGGCATCCGTCAAAGAGGGGAGGAAACTACCATGGGGGCGAAGGGAGAGATTGAGGGACGGAGACTCGCGCTCGGCCGGGACGTTCGGTTCCGGCTGGTCGCGGTGGGCGGCGGGGGAATACGGGTCGGGCGCGAGGTCGCCCGGCGGAAGATACAATACCTCGAGTCCGCAGCCGTGAACTGCGACCGTCGGGTGTACGAGGAGAAGCTTTTCGACCGTCAGGTCTTTGTCCCCGGGCTTCCGGGCGATGCCGACGCCGATGGCGACACCACAGTACAGGACAGCACCCTGCGGGCCCTGGCGGCGCGGGAGGACCTGCGCTCCCTCTTCCAAGGCGCGACCTGCACCACGATCGTCGCCAGCCTGGGCGGCGGCAGCGGCTCGGGCATCCTTCCCGTCCTCATCGATCTCGCCACGCAGAGCTACGACCTGGCGCACCTCACTCTCTATCTCATCGCTCCGTTCGCTGCCGAGGAAAAGCGCCGGAGGATCGCAGACCAAACCATGGGGAACCTCTGGTTCCTCGATGGGCTCACCGAGCTCAACGAGGCCGGGCGAGCCCACATCGTGGTCTTGGACAACGAGGCGATGTACCGCTCGAACGCTCATCTCAGCTTCTCGGGGCTCGTCAATCTCTACGCCAACGAGATATCGGACCACGTGCGCAAGTACATCTCGATCAGCACCATGGAAACGATGGTGAACTGGCTCCGTGAGGGGCAGGTCCTGGGTTCGGCGGTGGGGATCCCGCGGGTACCATCATCATCCACGAACTTCCTTCCCATGGATACCCCGTCCTTGGGGGAGGGTGTGACCGCCCGAGCGAACCCCCGGCCGATGGAGATGCCGGTCCGGGACGCTCCGCAGGACGTCGAGCTCCTTTTCGAGGCCGACTCGGCGCGAACGACGGGAGGGCTTCCCAAACCGCTCCCCAGCGGTCCGACCCCCCCTCGCCCACCGGAGGAGCCGCTATGAGACGGGCCCTCGCCGATTGAACCTTTCCCGATGACGGGTCTCCGGGACACCCCCCTCCGCACCCGGAGATCCAAACCCCAACTATTTTAAGGGGCATGATTACTGGTGGGACCCATGAGCGCCAAGGGCAGGATCGTGGCCGCACTGGTCGGGGTCGGCATTCCCCTCGCTGTGCTTCTGGCCGACGGGCTCTTCTTCAGCCTCAATCCGCTTACGGCCGTGGGAGCCTTCACGGCCATGACCGCGGGCGGGATGTACCTCGTCACTTACAAGGAACACGAGTAGGTTTAGCTGGGGGGGAGCTACTGCCCATGGACCTCCATGGGACGCCAAACATAGCGAGAGTGAAAT
>JAKBKR010000284.1 GCA_021832495.1 bacterium
AACCGTCCCACCCTCGGCGACCCCGGTGAACAGAACGGAGAGAGGCGCGGGCCCCACGGTCGGTGATACGGCGATGGAGAGCCCGAGGCTACCGGTTTCGTTGGTTGGCGGGACGGGATCGGCAATAACGGTGGAAGTAGATTGCGAGACCAGCCCATTCGCATCGACGGCCGTGAGCACCACCGTATAAGTTCCCGCGGCGGCATAGGTGTGCTGCACCATGGTCCCGGTTGCGGTGGAACCATCCCCGAACGCCCAGACAAAAGTGTAGGGTGCTTGACCCCCGGATGCATTGGCATCGAATGCGACCGGCAGAGGAACAATCCCCGTCGAGGGCGTCAGTCTTACCATGGAGGAGAACGACCGGGTCCCGTTCGGCCAAATGTTCACGGTAGCCCCGTAGACGATCGAAGTACCGGCACTGTCCTTCACGGTCATGGTCAGATCTCGGACACATGTCACTCCAACGCTACAGCCGGCGGTCGAAGCGTAGGTATGGGAGACGATGGACCCATTACCGGAACCACCGTCTCCAAAGTTCCAGAGGTAGGTGTAGGGTCCCTTTCCGCCGCTGGCATTTCCGGCCACGGTCACGGTCAGGGGGGCAAAGCCACTCGTGGGTGAATCGAACAAGATGGCTGCGTGCAGTCCCGTGGTGTTTGCGGACGTGATGGTCACTTGGCCCCGGCTGGTCGCGACCGCTCCCGCGCTATCCGTGACGGTGAGGGAGACGTTGTAGCTACAGAGGGCGGCCTGGGGAGCACAACCCGAAGGGGCTTGGAAGGTGTGGACGGCATCAACCCCAGTGGCACTGCCCCCATCCCCAAAGCTCCACACGTAAGTGTAGCGGAGAGTACCGCCACTAGCTCCCCCGGTCATCTCCACGGAAAGTGGGGCGGGACCCGTGTTGGGGGTATTGAACTCGATGACGGCCTGGAGTGGCCCTCCAGCGATGACCGTGAGTGCAGCCGACGCCGTTGCCAACCTGCCTGCCGCGTCTATCACGGTGATGGTCACCGTGAAGTTCCCCGCCGCGGTCGGGGTGCAAGTCATCAATGGTGAGTTGCTAGCGTTGCAACCGGATGGCAGTCCGGACCAATTGTACGAAAACGGTGCAACCCCACCGGAAACATTGACGCTGAGCGTGATCGAGTTTCCAAGGGAGACCGGATTGGGCGAGATCAGGAATGATGATATGGAGGGGCCGACTCCGTTGACGGTGAGCACGAGGGTCCGGGAGGCGGTACTCCCGTGGGAATCCGTCACTGTCGAGGTAACATCATACGTTCCCGCCGTCGTGGGAGTGCAGGAAAGTACCGAGGCATTGCTCGACGAACAGCCAGGGGGCAATCCACCATAGGAGAAAGTAAGCGGGCTTGTCCCACCCGCCACTGTGACGGATAGCGTGGTCGATGTACCGACCGTCACAGGGTCCGGGGTGGCGGAAAATGAGGTTATGGCGATTCCTGTGGAGGGGTTGACCGTCAGATTGGTGCTGGCAAAGACGCTTTGAGAGGCGGCATCGGTCACAAAGACCTTGATAATGTAGTTCCCCGTACCATTGGAAGCGGGCGTGCAATGCAGGGACGAGGTGTTGGACGAAACACAACCCCAGGGCAGGCTGTCGTAGGTGAATGAATAAGGCAAGTACCCACCGGCGACAGATACGTTGAGGACCGTGGAATTCCCCACGGTGATGGTGCTTGGGGAAGCGGTGAACGAGGAGATGACGGGAGAGGTACACCCCGCCGGACCGACGAAGATCCTCACATGCTGTGTCGCCGTCTGGGAGTGGCTATCGGTAACCACCGTCGTCACGGTGAAGTTCCCGGAGGTGGAGAACACATGGGTTGCACTCTGGGTGTAGGCATAGCTCCCGTCCGAGAAGTTCCAGAAGTATGAGAACGGTGGGAAACCCCCGGAAGGTGAATCGCCGAAGGTCACGTTGAGCGGGGGAGAACCGCAGACGGGACTGGCCGAAACGGACAAGGTGAGCGGAGGGTTCCCGGTCACGGTGATAACTAAGGGGTGGGCCGTGGCCGTCCTCCCCATTTGGTCTGTGACGGTCAGGACGACGCTATAGTTCCCGGAGGTGGTGAAGGTGTGGCTTGGGTCCTGAAGGTACGACACCGCGCTTCCATCTCCGAAGTTCCAAGAGAAGTTGTACGGGCCAGTTCCCCCGCCGGCCGTCCCATAAAACGCGTCGGTAAACGGCGCCACACCCGCGGTATATGAGGCCCGAGCGGACACGTTGAGTGCGGAGAGGTTGGTCCACAGGCCGTGGTGGAAGGTCCAAGTGTCGTTCAAGAGGTTCCAGTTGGTTCCCACCCCTCCAAACATGACCGCGTATCCATCCCCCCAATCGTAGGATAGGCCTTCGGCGATGCGGTTCGAAGGTACCCAGTCGATCAGAAAGCCGCTCCCGTTGTTCAGGTCGGTCCAAATGCCGGCATGGTATGTCCAATAGCCATCCGACATATCGGCGGAAGTATTCTCCCCGGCGCAGGTGTACAATGCATACCCATCGGAGGCATCGTACGTCAACCCGTCGTTGTACGGCCCGGGAGGAGCGTTGAGACCGCAACTGGGTTGGGAGGGACCTCCACACAGGACCCCCCCGATAGGTATCTGGGTCCACGTCCCGTTATGGAATTTCCAAGTGTCGGTAAGGGTCAGCGGCGCAATCATGTTGACCGGCCAAGCGGTCCCTCCGAACATCAGAACATATCCGTCGGAGAGATCGTAGGTCATGCCTGCGCCCGCTCGACCGGCGGGGCCACCCGGTTTGGTGATGTTGGTCCATGTACCGGCCCGGTACTTCCACGTGTCGTTGCATAAGGTCAGATGGACGCCCTCGTTGCAGGCGCCACCGAAGAGTACCATATACCCATCCGAGGAATCATTGGTCATCGCCGACGATAACCGGACGGGGGGAGAGGTCGCAGGGTAGAGCTCGGTCCAGGTGCCCGCGTGGAAGGACCATGTCTGACCGGCAGACACACAGTTCGCTCCGCTCCCAAAATTCCCTCCGGCGAAATACAGAACGTATCCGTCGAAGCTGTCGTAGGCCATCACGGAACCCATGCAGCTTTCCGGGGAGTTGGTCACGTTGAGATGGGTCCAGGTGTCCCGCTGGAAGACCCACGTTTGCGTCCCATTGAGAGACCCGTTCCCCGTCGCACCCAGAAGGACCATGTATCCATCGGCGGGGTCGTTCGCCAGTTGCATATTGTACAGGCCGAATTTCGGAGGCAACGTGCCTCCGACGGAGGGGGTATAGAAACCCGGGACCTTCGCGTTGGGAAAGGGCCCGAGCACGCTCTGGGAACAGGCCAAGTTCTCGTCAAGCTCCGATATCCTAAGAGGGAACACGATGGATGGATGATCTTTCTTGCAGAAGGATAGCGGGGTGTCAGCCCAAGACACGAGTTTGGAGGTAGTTCCGGACATCGTCGCGGCATTCGTCGTGTTCGCCCGCGCCAGGGAAGGGGGAGAGGCCCCGGTGGGAGCCCTGACGGACAGATCCAGTCCTTGGACC
>JAKBKR010000285.1 GCA_021832495.1 bacterium
TCATCACGGTGTTCTCTTGGTCCAAGGTCCTCGGAACGCCCGGCATGTCGTTTGGACACGCCACCGGGCACCCTGCCGTGCTCCGGGGGATCCGTACCCAGCTCCTTCCTTGGTCGGTGGGGGCGGTAGGTCGGCACCTCGCCCTCCGCACACTCGACAACGAGAAATGGGTCCGAGAGAGCTTGGAGAAGACCCAGAGGCTCAGTGCCGAGGTCCGGAAACGGCTCCATGCCACCACACAGGCGAACTACTTCGCTGTAGAATCCGTCTCCGCACGGAAACTGACCCAAGACTTGCGCACGAAAGGGTTTGCCGTGCGCGATCTCACCCCGCTGGGACTGCCCCGGCATGTGCGGTTCGGCCTGCGGGACCGGGAGACCACCTTCCGGTTCCTCGACGTGCTCAAGTCCTTGACCGTGCGGCTGAAGGCGGAATAGATCGGCCCCGAACCCGGCTTCAAAGGTACCGGGCCATCTGGTAGCCGTTCTCCCCGTCCGAGTAATAATTCCGGAGCAGGTCGGCCATCGTGAAACCGAACCGGTTGTAGAAACGGATGGCGTTCGCATTCCCGACGCGGACCTCCAGGGTGACCCGGCGCAACCCCTTGACCCGACAGCGGTTGAAGAACGTGCTCATGAGCGCACCACCGACCCCTCTCCGTCGCCAGGCGCCCTCGACAGCGAACATGAGCACCCGCCCTTCACTCGGGACCTGGCAGACACCGAGGAGGAACCCCTGGACGGTGCCGTCCCGGTCGACTGCCACGATGTACCCCTCGGGCCACTCGCGGCTGAGGGAGAGATAGAGCGAAGGGTCGTAGTGCTCGTTGAGCGCCTCCGCTGTGATCTGGGCGATCCGGGGGACATCCGCGGGATGGAAGTTCCGGAGGTAAAGGTTGTCGCCTACCTTGAAATAGGTGGTCTCCGCGGTCGGAGACGGCGCCGCATCAGCGATACATCTCACCCCCCGTTTCCTCAACGAGCTTCTTCAACGTGGTCTTCTGAGTGGCGATGTTCTCCCGCATCACCTTCTCGATCTGCGTGGCCTTCTGACGGAGCGGGGTGGTGTCGATGACAAGGAGCGGCACCAAGGGGTTCGCCGCCTCGAGGAGCATGGCGGCGGCATTCGCATCCGGGAACTCCTTGTGCGCCTGAGTGACGAGGCAGAACACCGGGCTCTTCCGGCCGATGCTGTGGAGGAGCATGGCCCCGGTGAATCCGGTGATGAGGCCGTTCGCCCGCTGGAACCCGTGGGTATCGAAGACCCCCATGGCCGCCTTGTTGGCCATGGCCACGACGTTCGCCTCCCGGTCCTCCTTGGTGGGATGACCTTCCAAGACCACCGTGTTCGCGACCCCGTTCTCCTCGGCCCAGTCCAAGATGGCGGTGGCGATGGGGGTGAGCGCCTCCACCGGGGGTTGGATGTCGGAGAGCAACACCACAAGCTGATCGCACTTCCCATCGATACCACACACGGTGCGCGTGGTGTAGAGACGGATGGGGGGAGCCACCTGGCCGTCCTCCATCACCACGGTGGGAGGGAGGTCTTCGGTGACCATGTAGCCGAACGGCTTCATCCCGAGGGAGTGGGTGAGGTAGCTCGCTGCGATCGATCCCACAAGGCCGAAAGTGGGAAACCCCACGAGCAGCATGGAGCCGCGGACCGAGACGTTCCCGGTCCGGACGATGCGGACGGTGGGCTCGGTCCCTGGCGCCATCACGGGACTAGAAGGAGCACTGGGTTATCTACGTTTCGATGGCGGTTGGCCACTCGACCGACGGTGGTTTTAACTGGGAAACCGGTTTGGGTGGACCATGGGGGAGACCCCAAGAGTTCCCAAGACCGATCCACGCTGGGTCGCCGAGCTTACCGGCGCCCCGGTCCGAGAGGTGGCAGAAGCTCTCACCGAAGCGACGAAAGAACGGGCCTTGGAAGAACATATCCAGCGGGAACACCGGGCGGCCGGCCGGGAGTTCTACGCCGAGATCCAAGCCCCGCTCGAACTCTACGCCCTCGCCCGCATCCTGAAGCCACGTCACATCGTGGAGGTGGGGGTGTCGTCCGGTGTATCCTCCGCCTATTTCCTTAAGGCCCTCCAGCGCAATGGGCAAGGTACCCTTCACTCGATCGACTTTCCCACTCCCCAGAAGACCACCCGGTTTTCCGAGGGGGATGACTCCCCCGTCGCCTTGCCACCCGGCAGGTCGAGCGGATGGGCGGTGCCTTCCGCGCTCAGACAAGGATGGGACCTCCGGATCGGAAGGAGCGAGGAACTCCTTCCCCCTTTGGTGGAAGGGCTCGACCGGGTCGAGATCTTCCTCCATGACGATCTCCATACCTTCGAGCATGCCACTTGGGAGTTCCAGACCGTGGACCCGAAGGTCCCTTCCGGCGGGGTCGTGCTCGCCGACAACACAAACTGGCTCGACGGAGCCCTCGACCGCTGGGCTTCCCGATGGGGGAGCGTCCCGGTGCGGAGGACGGGTACGTGGCTTTGCGGGTTCCGGAAGCCCTGAGATTGCACCCACCACGCGAGGGAGTTCCAATCGGCCCAAGGGCTACGTTAAGGAGCGTTCTTTTCGATCCACTCAAGGTCCGCCGGGATGGTGACGGCCGCCCCGATCCAAGGGTCACGGAAGACGAATGTCTCTTTGTCACTAGGATCTAGGGTATCCACCCGGTTCACCCCGACGATCCGACAGGACCCGTATGGGGGGATCCGATGGGGCCATTGGGGTCCGGGGGTGAGCTGGGTCAAGCGAAGGCGTTCGGGAAGGAGACCGACGATGCTCGAACGACTGTGTTCTGCCGCTTGCAGGAAGCGGGTCAACTCTGCTACGGGAGGGAACGGTATGTCGCCAGCCACACAAACGAACCCGGGGAGCCTTTGGGTGATCCAGCCTATGTCCTCAGCGTAACCCTTGCCAGGGGTCTGCAACACGTCCAGCCCCATGGACTCGACTAGCCGAATGGTCTCTGGAACCCACGGGCTCGTCGCCACGGTCGGTGCAATAACACCGGCGGCCCTTAGCGCACCAAGAAGATGATGGATCAGGGGTTGGCCCCGACACACGGCCATCGGCTTCTCTCCTCTTCCGAAGCGGGTACCCTTTCCCCCCGCCATGATCACTACTGGGATGCCCATGGGCTCGACCAATCCTATGATAATGTGACGAGGTCCTAAAGGATGGGGGTCCAGGGAAGAAGGACCGCGATCAAGAGGCAGGCAGCAAAGACCACCTCGTGCGCGGCCCCAAGGACATCTCCATTGACCCCCCCTAAGGCCCGGTTGGCCGTCCGGGCGATGTAGATGCCAAACAGGCCTGATGCCGCGACGCATACCACAAGCAACCCCCCGAGAAACAAGGAGATCCCCCACGCCACGACCAACCCGAACATCATGCTCCCCAGGCGGGTCTTCTCGACAAGAGGCCTGGCGAGCTGGGATATGGGGGACGGGCGCCCGACCCCCATCACAAAGACCATGACGGTAGTCGCGTTCA
>JAKBKR010000286.1 GCA_021832495.1 bacterium
ATTTCTTCGACTATGTGTTCCGCTACGGTTCACGGGAAGGCCCGGAAGGAATGATGGCCACCGTTCCCGTGGTCTGGTACATGCGGCTCGTCATCGAAGGGGATGCGTGGTTGGTCCAAGTCCAGAAGATCCTTCGTGACATGCGGGCCGGGGCTCCGTGGTCCCTCATGACCCAAGTAAGTCGTATCGCCATCCGGTTCGGAGAGGACGCTCGACTGAAGGTGCGGATTGGTCGAGTTCGCCAAGAGGCTGAGCGGGCCCGGCTCCTCCCGACCCCGTAAGAACTGCTCCCAAGTGCTATTTCGACGAATCGTAATGAGCCTCTACGAAATGCTGGAGTCGCGAATTGACAAGGACATGGCGGACTCCCCCGTACGCTTGGTGGTCGTACGAATTTCCGACCTAGGTTCCACTCTCATGCTCCGGGATTCCATCGATGCACTCTTTAACCGACTCGAAGCCCGGGCCACCGGTACCGTGACACTGGATTTCACCGGGGTGAAGTTCATTTCTTGGTCGGCGGCCCACGAGTACCTTGTGCGGAGGACTGCGCTGCAATGCCCCATCTCAGAGTCGGGAATCGGTTCTGAAGTAGCCCGAATGATCGAACTCGTCAAGGTTCAGATGGAACGATCCAAGAACGGGGTTGCTCGCCCCATGACTGCGTGGACAACGTCGCCTGTGAAGACGATCTGATCGGATTGGGGGTAACCGGATGGGGTCCTCCCCAATTTGAGGTTGTTAGTGCGTTGAGGGTTGCGACGGGATCACACCCCGGCGGTTCCCCGCCGGGGCGGCCAGGTCGAGGTCGTAAGCCCCATTCTGTTCCAAACGTCAGAGAAAGTGCCCCAAAATGACCGATTTCAGGGCATCTGGGAAACCCGCGATGTGCTCTACTATCTGCGTGAAGCCGCCCTTCGGCAAGCTCTCCGTTCCATGCTTTGGTCATATCCTCCTACCGCCCAAGAGAACAGAAAGCGACGAAGAAGACAACGTGACCAACCCTTTCCCCGGGGGCGCCCCCGGGGTTCCCTCTCCTTTCCAGGCGACGAGTGGGGGGTGTGTCTTGGCCTCGAATGAGCGACGGCAGAGGAGCCGCTACGCCTACCACCTTCCCCCCGTGGTCTTCCCCGTCACCGCCACAAAATCAATGATAGTGGACGCGGAGCAGCAACTCCTTCGCGACATCATGGACAGCAAGGGAAGCTGGCCAAGACGGCCAAGCGCCCGAGAATCGACGGAGAGTCTTGAGTCTCTCCGTCTGTTCGATGAAAAGGGTGGGCAGTGGAAGGTTGTTCAGGATGTCCTCCGCGAACCCGCTGAATGCCCTCGTTGTCTTGCTCCACCACAAATAGGATTCTTCACTCTTCAGGGAGTTTCCGACGGTTCTACAATCCAAGCCTGTGGTTCCTGCGTTCA
The DNA here is from genome assembly GCA_021832495.1 of bacterium. GTDB lineage: Archaea > Thermoplasmatota > Thermoplasmata > Lutacidiplasmatales > UBA184 > JAJYEA01. The sequence continues at coordinate 1,420 of JAKBKR010000286.1, forward strand.
TGGAATGGCCGGGCCCACCGAGCAAAGGTTGATTGGACGGTATTGGCGCAAGGTCGGCCAGCATCTCCGTTCCGTCTCGGACTGGATGGATCTCATGGTGGCTGCTCTTGTCTGGCTCGAACTCCACCGGGACTATGAGAACACGCCAGGGGACCCAAGGGAGCAGTGGGTGGAGGTTCGACGGCTTTACAGGCGCTTCCTCCATTTCGGTTTCTTGGGTCCCGAGAATGCAGAGACCCTACACTTCATCGTCACCGGGTTCCAACATTCGAGTGCGACAGGCAATCTCTGGGAGATCGAAGCCTATCGGAAGAAACAGTTCTTCACAACCCCGGAAGAACGCTACCTGTTCCAGCTCCTATCACCGGATGTCTATTGGCACCTGTCAGACAAGGGCAAACACCAGGTCAATACCATCTGGGACGCCACGAAAGGCGAGACCAGTCGCATAGGACCGCGAACCCGTGTCACCATAACGAGGCTCTATAGACAGGCCATAGATCGAAAGAGGGGGGAGGATGGCATCTAGGGACCTCATTGGTAGCTTGCTCACGGCAGACCGACTAACCCATGGGCTTGGCCATGACCAAGGCCGCCAGATAGCACGTATGGTTTTCCCGGCCTTCGTAACTATTCGGCTGAACAGACCCTACCCCCATGGTGTTGCTACCCTCTTCCCCCCCTACAACCCCTCTGTACTCCCCGGCGCCCCCGCGGCAGGGAATCGCGTCGCAGCGCGCTGCGACCCGGAAAGGGGGTGAACTGCCCACTGAAATGACCGACGAAGCGAATGGTCCGGGGGGGTCTCCCGAGGTCTGCACATGGTGCGGGCAGCACCTTGAACCCGCGACTTTCCGGTGCGGCAACTGTGGTGTCGTAGTGCCGACGGGAGAGTACGAAAAAGAGGTGCTGAACCTGGTCAAGAGGATTGGCCCGGAACGCCTCACCCTCATCGAGTTGAAGGTCGCTCTGAGCTTGGACCTGCCCTCGCTCAGGCACTTTCTACGGAAGGGAATAGTTGGCGAGAGTCCTTACTCAGGCCATGTTTGGCTGCCGAAGAGATTCGCGGGTCAAGCCTTCGTTCTTATCGTCTTCGACCCCGCGCCTGAACCGGAGGAGCTTATCCCGCGATACGATCCGGAAGATTGAGCCGAGAACTGTCCGAGGGACCTAGGCCGACTCTACCCATGTTGGGTAGGAATGGGGAACCCCCCTATATGTCTCCGAGATCCGGAAGGGTCCCGATTCAGACTGAGGAGGTTTCCCCGTTAAGACACAGGACCTGAGGGGGAACTCCTCGGGAGAAGGGTTCAACCTTGGTCGATTCGAGTGCGACTCTTCTTCCCATGTCTGAGCCGTTCAACTTCGTTACCGCAAGACCATCGGACGAAATCGACGACGCTTAACCATCTCCCTCGCGAGCGGACGATGCTTTCCATCTCGTCAAACAGCGGGGCAGGGAATGCTACCGTCATCTTGACGACTGGAATCCGACCTTTGCCTGGTGCTGGCATGCCCATATCAGGGCGGCTTCATATTTCCTTGGAAGGGCTGCTACAGATGGCCATAGATGGCTTCTTATCTTCGGAGTAGCTGTAGATAGAATTGTGGGACGGACCAGAAGAAGAGCGGGATCGTGGAGAGTGACCTCTATGAGAGGAAGGTCGGTTCAGATTTGTGGTCAAGAACAGGGTAGACCTAAACAGGCCTATGCGTCCATTTTGATTTTCGCGACACTCCTCCTAGTGGGACCGACTTTGCTCTATCCCTCGACTGGGGTCTACAAAGCGGCCTCGTCACCAATGAGCGTCCCGAACCTCGCTATCGGAGAATCGGATGTTGGTCAGCCGCACTCCGGGTGCAACCCTTACCCCTGCGTGGTGGCGACTATCCCGGTGAGCCCGAATCCGTACGGTATTGCTTACGACAGCGGAAAGGAAGAGGTCTTCGTCGCCAACTCTGGCTTGAATACTGTGAGCGTGATCTCGGACGCGACGAACAAGGTGGTCGCCACCATCCCCGTCGGGTCTATTCCTTGGGGAGTGGCGTATGATGGCGGGAAGGGAGAGGTCTTCGTCGCC
>JAKBKR010000287.1 GCA_021832495.1 bacterium
CACGGGACAGTCGGTGGTGGGTCGCGGAGGGGGTGGAATAGGCTTGGTTTGGGTCTCTTCACCGGAGAGCGACCGGCCCCCGCGAGGGATGGGTGTCGCTAGCACCGAGCCCGCTACGTTTGAGGCCAGCAGGATCAGGGTGAAGAGGACCGCCGATGCGCCTAAACTAAGGGTGTTCCCCCTGAGAGACCGCATGGGGTTGATACTTCCATCACATCCTTCCTGACTAATATCGTTTAGTACCCTTGCGTTCGGGACGGTTCATCGCTAGCGGGAGGTCACGAATACCGGACCCGACCCTTGATCTCCCGGGCTCGCACTATGATCTTCTTTGCCCCGGCCGGGTTCCCGGTGGCATACCCGTGCAAGAAGGCTTGGTAGACGATCGGAGGGTCCGGAAGCAACGTGTTGAAGTCCTCCTCCACCAGGTGGAGGTCGATGCCGAAGTCCTCTAGTTCAGGGGTCCGGGACCCCATGGACATGTCGATGAACGCGATGTCCTTTCCATTCCAGACCACGTTCGACCCCGTCAGATCACCATGCGATATCCCCCCCGCATGGAGCTTTCCGAGGGCCTCCCCAAGCCGAGCCGCTACCCCTTGCACCTCTTGCTGCGAGGCCTTCCCATCCGTGAAGACCTCGGTGAGCGTCCGACCCGGGATGCGTTCCATAATGATGGCGAGATCGGCCTCGTCAATATCGAAGACATGAGGGGTCCGCAGTCCCATCCGCCGAGCTTCCCGTAGGAGACGGACCTCGGCCCGTAATCGTTCGCTTCGGATCCTCCGGTCGAACGCCTCCGCACGATAGGCTTTGGGTACCCGGGTCTTCCGGATGGCTTCGAGCCCGAGGTAGGACTCGGCGACCACCGTCGCCTCCGCGCCATCGCTCAAGGGAGAGCCGACGGTCTGATGTGCTACTTCTTCCATGAACGGACAATGGCCTCCCGGGCCAAACGGGCCGCGAGGGCGCTCGTGTTGCCATTGTCATACGGCGGTGAGACTTCCATGAAATCCATGCCAATAAGGCGGCTACCGACCCTGTCCACAACGGCCTTGATGTCCAGTGGGGAGAGTCCGAACGGCTCCGGGGTGCCCGTGCCCCCAGCGTAGGCGGGGTCGATGCAATCGATGTCCAGGGAAATGTAGATGTCCTTCTTCCCGGCCATCCTCAGGACCTTCTGGATAGCGGCATCCATTCCCGCCCGGTGGACCTGGTAGGCGTCGATGTACCGAAGTCCGGTCTTTCGTATGCCCTCCGTCTCCTCCCGGGACACGGAGCGCACACCCAGGACCGCGAGGTTCTCGAACCCTACGTGCTCGGCCATCCGCCGAGAAGAGCAGGCGTGGCTGCGGGGGTCCCCGAGGTACTCTTCCCGGAAGTCCATGTGGGCATCCAGATAGATCACGAAGACCTTCCGGTCCTCCGGGATCGCCTCCACGACAGGGGCGGCGCAGGCATGGTCCCCGCCCAAGACGATCGGGAACTTCCCGGCCTTCCACAGCGGAGCGAGCGAAGTCCGCAAGGCCTCAGCCATATCCGGCGCGCTCCCGAACTCTTCGAGATTCCCGGCGTCGTGGACCGGGACCTCCGAAAGGTCGACTGAGGTCTCAAGGTCGAACGTCTCGAAATTCCAAGAATGGGCCCGGATGGCATCCGGTCCGAAGCGGGCTCCCGGCCGGAAGGACGTGGTCCGGTCGAAGGGGACCCCCAGCACCACGTAGCGTGCTTCATCCAGTGTGGCGTTCGCATCCGCAAACCGGCCCGCCGGCATCGTGCGCATCATGTGGGACACGACCCCGGGGCCGCGAAGAAACCCTTGTACCGCTGCTCCATGGCCGCGCCCTGCCTAGCTACAAGTTGTTTAATAGCCTTCCATGCTCCAAAGAGCCCGAAGGCCATGACACAAGGACAGGGAACATTGGAAGTCAAGGACCTCCACGTCTCGGTCGCGGGAAAGGAGATCCTCAAGGGAATATCGCTCACCTTGAAGAAGGGGGAGCTCGTCGCGGTCATGGGGCCCAATGGCTCCGGCAAGAGCACACTGGCCTACGCTCTGGCCGGCCATCCCCGATACACTGTGACGAAGGGGACCGCCACCCTGGACGGGAAGGATATCCTCAGCCAGACTCCCGATGCGCGGGCCCGGGCCGGGCTTTTCTTGGGGTTCCAGTATCCTGTGGAGGTCTCCGGGGTTTCGCTATCGAAGTTCCTATGGACCGCATACACCCAGCGGCATGTGGCGGAGGAGATCGACATCGATGCATATCAGGCCCGTCTCGACGGGAACATGGGCCAGTTGGGGGTCGACGGTGCGTTCCTCAAACGCTCCCTGAACGAAGGCTTCTCCGGCGGGGAGAAGAAGCGTATCGAAGTGCTCCAGATGTCCACCTTGGAACCGGTCTATGCCATCCTAGATGAGCCGGACAGCGGGCTCGACATCGATGCCGTCCGGGTCGTCGGGGAGAACATCCAGGCCCAACGCAAGCCCGGGATCGGGATCCTCGTGATCACCCATTATCAACGCATCCTCAAGTACATCAGCCCCGACCGTGTCTACGTGATCGTGGACGGGGTGGTGGTGAAGGAGGGTGGCCGCGAGCTTGCGGAAGAGCTCGAAGTCAAGGGCTATGACTGGGTCAAGCCCCCCAGTTCATGAGCATCGAAGACTGCCGTAAGGATTTCCCGATCCTCAGCCGGTCCTTCCATGGACGGCCGATGGTCTACTTGGATTCGGCGGCAACCAGCCAGAAACCCCTCAAGGTGATCGAGGCTGAGGCCGAGTACTACCGCAGCCTGAACGCGAACGTCCATCGCGGTGTCTACGCATTGTCCGAGGAGGCGACCGCGGCCTATGAGGCTGCACGAGAGCGGGCGGCCCGGTTCGTGGGGGCGAAGGACCCCGAGGAGATCGTGTTCGTGCGCGGGACGACGGAGGGCATCAACCTGCTCTCCACCTCGCTCGGCCGTGGAAACCTGCACAAGGGCGATCGGGTGGTCTCGACCGAGATGGAGCACCACTCGAACATCGTCCCCTGGCAACTTCTGCAACAGGACAAAGGGACCGAACTGGACTACATCGGCCTGACCGACGATGGCCAATTGGTCCCGGGTGACATCGAGCAGAAGATCGTGCGGGGAGTGAAGGTCACGACGTTCACGCACGTTTCGAACGTGCTCGGCACCCTGAACCCGGTGCGAGAGCTCGCCGACCGGGCTCGCGATGTCGGGAGCCTCTCGATCCTGGACGCCGCTCAGAGCGCTCCGCATCTCAAGCTCGACGTGGAACGGCTCGGGGTCGACTTCCTGGTCTTCTCCGGGCACAAGGTGTTCGGACCGACCGGGATCGGGGTGGTCTGGGGACGGAAGGAACTCCTGAAGGACATGGCCCCATACATGGGCGGTGGCGAGATGATCCTTGAGGTGGAGAAGGAGCGGGCCACCTACAAGGACCCTCCGTACCGGTTCGAGGCGGGCACGCCCAATATCGC
>JAKBKR010000288.1 GCA_021832495.1 bacterium
CTTCGATAGGAAGACCGCGTAGTTTCCGAGGTTGTTGGCGTGCTTGGGGTCGGCCTCGATCGCCCGCTTGTAGAACTCCTCGGCCCGGTCGCTGTCCTTCCGGACCTTCGATAGGAAGATCGCGTAGTTTCCGAGTATGGCGGCGTTTCTAGGATAAGATTCGATCGCACCCACATAGAAAGCTTCCGCACGATCTGGTCCTTCGCGCTCTGAGGCAATCGCCAAGAGATCCATCACGTCCGAGGATCTAGAGGTACGAGAGAGGTCTTGTAAAATTGGGATTGCATCAGTGCCTCTTCCGGTCAGGAGTAGTGCAAGCGCCTTGTTGAACCGCGGGTCCTCATACCCCGGTGCCAGTTCGATTGCCGCGTCATAACACTCAATCGCTCCCGGAAGATCTCCAGCCTCGAAGAGGCGATTACCCAAACTCCAAATTCTTCTGGCCTTTCCGGGAGGATTCGAAGCACCCGTTCCGTCCGCTTCAGATGGCATTGCCTGAACGCGAAGAGAAGAGCCGGATTCTGCCCGGGCGAAAAGCACCCTAGGCCCCCGTGGATCGCCCCAGTTGTCAGTGTCTCGGTTCCAGAGGACTTGGTAGACTCGGATTTCCCGCACCCCCCTCTCGTCGTAATCTAACTCGAATAGTGAGTAGCCGGGTCGAATCTGCGGGTCGTTGTATTCGTCGAAGACACATCGAGAGGCACTGATTATGGGAAGGCTCTGTCTATCCACCCCGTCCCCAATCCTCTGCAAAACACGATGTTGGTGAACATGGCCGGTTAGCAAGAGGGATGCATTATCGAGAACCATATCCTCGATAATTTGCTGGTCGGGCTCTGCCTGTGCTTCGAATGGATGGTGGAAGAAAACTATGTTCACCGCCGCGGGCCCAACCGCGGACGCCTGACCCTGGGACCTTACCTTTGCATTATTCCAAGCTTTGTCGAACGCTTCGGTCACTTGGTGCCTTCCCAAGAAGCCGAGGTAGTTCACCGGCCCTCCGTACAGGTAGGCAGAATTTAGTGAAATGAAATTCGCAAGAGTTCGACCACCGTCTAGCTGCATTGTGTGGACGTAGAATAGAGAATTCGACTCAGCCCGCGCGGTCGTGCATGCATTCCGTTCAAATTTGAAGTAGGCCTTCTGGCCCTTTTTGAGCGAGGTCGCTCCTCCTCTCAAACACAGGTCGTAGATGCCCTTGGCCCGATCATGGTCACCCCGGCTGATAGAATCCATATCGTCGAGTCGGCATTCCCTTTCTTTCCGGTTCAGGTCGTGGTTCCCGGGCGTAAGGAAAAGGGGGGCGATGGTTCCCTCCCTCCCGAGGGCGGTCCTGACCTTGTCAAGGAATTTTTTCGCCCGTTCGTACTCCTTGGGCGAAGCCGAATACGCGATGTCTCCAGTCACTACTATCGAAGCCCCTTTGAATAGCGGAAGCTCTTTTGTGGCGATCCGTTCTAGCGACTGACTGAGCAACTCAAGATGTCTTTCAAGGTCACGGAGGTGCGGGCCTAACTTGAGTCCTCCGGCGGCCTCGATTTTCTTAGCACTCTCTGCAGTGAATATGTGGAGGTCGCTCAGGTGAACAAGGCGGAGCACCCCCCCAGCTGCGGATGGGCTCGCCATCGTCCCCTTAGACCAAGAATCTACACTTTAGCTTGACGGTGGGGTCTCTGGCCGCCTGAAGTCGTTAGGTTGGGGAACCCCGGCCTGAGAGATCTTCGACGCCAGTTCTCCTTCCCTCTCCTCCGACCCTTGGAGGGTCGTTCATGCCTCATACGGCGACGCCGGAATCTTCCCCGTCTTGAGCATCTCCTGCCCCAGGTCCAACAGCCTCTCCCTCGCCTTCCTCCCCAGGACCGGGTCCTCCGGCAACTCCATCCGCTCCCGACCCAGGACCTGCGCCACCTCCTCCCCCCCGAACACCGCCTGCACATACCTCGGGTTCGCCAGGTTCTGGTAGAGCAGAAACCTCTCCCCCTACAACGTCAACTGCCGCCCCGTCGCCATGTCCCCACACCCCTTCCTCACGGTCCTCCTCGTCCGACGGAACACCCGCTCCAACCCGTTGTTCGTTGTCGGCACGGAGATCCCCTCCAGCCCTTCCGGGAACAGGTGTCCCTCCCACTTTCGATGGTCGCGACGATCTTCTTCGCCGCCCATGCCACATGCGCGGAGGCCGGCGCCTCGAGGATCTTCTCCAGTTCTGCGAGGACCCTCCGGCACCCCTCCTGCGCATCCCTCCTCTCTTCCGAAGGCTCCCAGACAGGGGCGCCCCCTTCGGCTTGGGGATCAGAGCCTTCCGCAGGGGCACGAACAGCCCGTGGACCTCCTTCAGCCGCTCCCGCACTTCCTGAAGCTGGGGATCCCCGCCATCCTTCGCAGGAGTCCCAAGACCTCCTCCAAGGCGGCGTCGGGCGCGCCCCAGAGGTTCTCCTCCAGGACCGGGAGTGCGGTCACGCACTCCTCCCATAAGCTCAGGTGTCGCAGCGTGAAGGGCAATCCGAGCCCGTCCTTGTCCCCGACGGAGAGGACTCTCTCCAACGTGACGTGTACCCCGTACATTCCGGTACCCAAGGTAGGGGTGCGGGGGAGGGATTCGTTGGTTTCGGTCATGCTTCCTGACCCTCCCTATTGCGCTTTGCGCTGAAAGTCTCCGGGTGACCCCAGCGCTCACGGGATCGGGGGCAACGGCAGTTCCGAGTGCCGGATGAACGAAGCGACCAGCTCGGGGTGCGCCTGCATCCATCGGAGCTCCCGCTCCACTCCCGCCCGGATCTTCTCCCCTGTCTTCGGACACCAGTTCGCCAACCTTTGGTGCTTGAGAACCGTCCACACTTGTTCGTCCGGATCCAACTCCGGTGCGTAGGGCGGGAATCGTCGCGTCTCCAGCCGCCGCCGATTCTGCCACAAGAACGCCTTCACATCCTTCCGTCGATGGATCGGCCCGTTGTCCCAGACCACCATCAACCGCCCCGGCTCCTCCTTCAACAGCTTCTCGAGGATCCAGAGCACTCGGGTCCCGTCGATGCTCTCCTCATGGATGTCGAAGAACAGCGCCCCGTCCGGGCTCACCGCCGAGATCAGGTTCAGCTTCAGCCGATTCCCCTGCCGATACCGCATCTCCGGGCGCGATCCCTCGGGCGCCCAGGTCCGTCGCACGTTCGGGAACGACTGCTGACAGCTCTCGTCCAGGAACAGGATCGTGGCGCCCGTCCGTCGGGCCCGAGTCTGGATCTTGGGCCACTCCTCTCGCACCCACTGGCGGATGTACCTCTCGTCCCGCTCCAGCGCCCGCGGCAACGGGACCTGCGCCGAGAACCCCATGTCCCGTAGTAGACGCCACGCTCCCGACTCGGTATACTCTACTCCGAATTCATCCTGGATGACCTCGGCCATCCGCTTCAGCGTCCAGAGGTCGGTCTCGTAGCCGTGAGTGCGCGCTCCTTCGAGC
>JAKBKR010000289.1 GCA_021832495.1 bacterium
AAGACGCCGTGAAACGCTGATTTCTCGAAGGGGAGGGGCTCCGTGAGGTCGGCGGTCTGATACGTCACATCCTCTTTCGTGACCCGTCGAGCGTTCTCGACATTCTCCGGCACGACGTCGACACCCGTGGGGTGACATCCTCTTTGGGCCAAGAACCGCAGGTCCCTTGCCACCGGTCCACATCCGGCCCCGAGGATCCGTGGTCCCGGCAGATGCCGATGGAATGCATCCAAGAGGTCCTTGTGCCCCTGGTACTCTGAGGCGCTCGAGGAAGTCCACTCAGGGAAGTCCTTACCGATGGAGATCCAATCGCCGAGGTGCTCCTTGTAAAATGCTCGGGCCCTCTCCTTGATGGTAATCGTATGTCTGGGAGTCATGGGTTAGCGCGGAACGGAAGGCATAGGACGTAAAGACCCTTTCAGGAACCCATCGGGTGCTCTTCTGGGCCTAGGGGGAGCCGGCCGATCGTCCGTGTCGTGTCACCTCAAGTAGACCCAGAGGTCATCCTGCCAGAGGTCGGGGGACTCTTGGACATGGCGTATGGGGGAACGAGTCAGCCCTTTGGCCTTCGCCTCGTGGAACTTCCGGCTCAACTCGTCTTCGCTCTCCTTGGAGAGATCGCTCAGCGTCTTCTTGACAGCATGGGCAAGTCCGATGTCGAGATGCCTTGCCGGGTGTCAAACTGCGAGGAGTGATGATGATGGGATTCCTTCACGCGGGTCATTTGCCATTAAAGGGGCTCGTGCCGCACCTCCTGGAACTGGTAGGCGGCGAGGTTGTCGAGGGCCACGGCGACGAAGTTCTCATTCCTCAAGCTGGGGGCGAGGTGTAGGTCGATCTCAAGGCTGCGATGCATGGAATTGCCATCAAATGAACGGAAGAGAGAAAAGGGTTGGGCCCCCGCCCCGAGGGCGGGGGGGGAGGAAATGCTTTGCTCGCCCGGTTTCAGATCTACCTAGCTCCCCGAAACGGCAATCTGGACGTTACAGAGTACCGTGGAGGACGAGGCCCCGTAGTCGACCACAAAATTAACATTGACAGTCGTGGCGGTCGAAGATCCTCCGCTGGTCGTGACGGTGAAGGAGTTGGTCACAGTGGTCGGAGATGTGCATGCGCTGGAGGTTGACGTCTGGGCAAAGAAAGTGAAGGCGTCCGATGTCGATGCCGTGACCACGGATGCGGACATAGCGTACTTCTCCGCGAAATCGGTCGAAACGCAAGACCCGCCTGACGCCCCAGGGATGGTCTCTGTTGAGGTTGCTGGAGACGTACCTGGAGTGGCAATCGTAACTGCCAAGGGGGAAGTGGAGCAGGTGCTGGTCCCAGCGCTCACAACCGTTGCGCTCCCGAACGACCAGATGGTTGTCCCGGTGACCACACTGAAGCCAGACTGCCCCTGCGTCGCCGTGCTGGTGAAGTTAAAGGCTGCGGTCGCCACCGCGAATCCTCCGGCAACCGCGAGCATGGCGACCACGGTAACCATGTACGTTGTTCGGCGAGTCAAACGCCCTCGCGTTCGTGTCGTTCTTGTCATCCGGCTGCTCCCGCTGTCGTCCAAAAACTCTTTCATGTTTCTCTGCGCCCCCTTTCGGGTGCAGAATGTACTGCACTAACCCTTATTACCCTCGCGGAGGCACCCCGTGGAGGGTCCGACGCCCCATTTCATCCATTTCAGGGCGGTCCATGCCCGAGGAGATTGGACTGACGGTTGAAAACATGGGGAACCACGGGTGGAGGGTTCGTGATCTGGTCGTAGGACGTCCGTCCGAGGAGGGGGCAGTTAAGCGCGTGATCCCCGATGCGGGACGTTCGTCCCAGTTGGGGCAGGTTCGCCACGGCCATTCTCTACCTACTGAGTTCCCGGACGTGCAATTCCGACAGGGAGGGGTGCCCCCCGCGCCTTCGCGGGGCGGTGGGGGCGGGTCCGGGATGCCCGCTGGGGACCAAAGTCCTGCAAGGCGAGTTGGCCCGTCCGCTGGGTACTGCCGAAGGTGTAGGCGAGAGAGATGATGGAAGCTCTCAACCGTCTTCCCTCCGCACCTTGCGGACCTCGGTTCCGCTCAACTTCTTTGTCGGTGCCGATGGCTTCTTTTCCAGTGGCCCCGGATACCAGATGTCCACGCAGGGCGGTTCGTCATGGAGTGCCGACCGTTCGCTTGCTGTCCTCAAGATCTGCGGCGATGGATGACACGGCCTTCCCCCGAATTCGCTGGCGGTGCGCCTTGGGGATCTGTGTCTTCGACATCTTGGGCAGGAGGGACTCGCCCTCCCCGGACGGGATGGGGTCGGTGCAGGGGTTATGTTCCTCTTGTGGATGGTGAGAGTGTGAAGCCTCCGAAGAGCGAATTCGACCGTCTCATCGAGATCGCTGGAGCCACTCCCTTCTCGGGATGGGACTTCTCCGCAATCGAGGGTCGATGGAAGGTGGGGCACCCCTCTTGGGACTACCGTGCCATTGCCCGAGAGCGCATAGCGCATGCGTCTAGCCTCCTCGACTTGGGTACGGGCGGTGGAGAGTTTCTCGCCACCCTTGCTCCTCTTCCACCCAAAGCCTTCGCAACTGAGGGATACGCGCCGAATCTCGAAGTCGCACGCCGGCGCCTCGCCCCCATGGAAGTTCGAGTTCTGGCGGTGCATGGCGACCTCCATATCCCCATGCCTGATGCGTCCGTTCACCTCGTGCTCGACCGGCACGAGGAATTCGACCCACGGGAGGTCCACCGGGTCCTGCAGCCCGGTGGCCGTTTCGTCACCCAGCAGGTGGGCGCTTCCAACTGTGAAGAGGTGAGAGCCGAACTCGGAGTGGAAGGAACACGACCCACCAACGCGGTCTCGAGCTCCAGGGCCCTGGGGGAGGAGATCTCGCGGGCGGGGTTCGATATCGAGAGGCATGAGGAGGTGAAAACTTCCTACGAGTTCTTGGATGTCGGAGCGCTCGTCTGCTTTCTCCGGGCCGCCCCGTGGGAGGTCCCTGGGTTCTCATTGACCCATCACCGGAAGGAGCTCGAAGCCATCCATCATGAGATAAAGACAAAAGGAAGCTTCCGAGCGACGCATCACCTCATGCTGGTGATTGCGCAGCGTCCAAGGTGAGGGACCCTCGTCCACCGATCCTCAGAAGACCGGGGAGGTAGTGCGCGCCTTCCGAAGGGCGTGGATGAGTCCGAGGTCGAGACCCAGGGTGGGGGGCAGAGTTCTATCTCAAGGTCGCGGTGCAGGGCAGGCAATCTCCCACTCAAACCTGAGAATGGGTGCCCCTCCGTCTCTTGCATACTCCGGGTACATCTCATGGGTGGGAGGCACCTCAAACTGGCCCAAGAGCTTCGCCCCGAGTCTCTCGATGGTCCGTCGAGAGGCCCTGTTGTCCGGGCGGCAGGTCAGGATGACACTGGACAGTCCGTGGGCCATCACGAGCGGGGCAGCGATACGGCAGGCCCTCTCGGCGAAGTGG
>JAKBKR010000290.1 GCA_021832495.1 bacterium
TCCCTTCAACGGCGAGGACCAGCGAACGCGGGTCTGCGATGTCGTTTTGCAACACCTTCATGGCGACCTCCTGTGCGTCACTCCGCACAGAGAGCAGGGGGTCAAACTCGGAGTTCAGTCGCTTCAATCGCACAAGGAGCGTGGCCAGCGTCTCCAAATCCTCCGCCCCAGCCTTGCGGATGTTCAACGGTGGATGAAGCGCTTTCTCCGGGGTCTGTTCCATGGTCATGATACACCTGCGTGGGATATAGGCCCCGTCGCACCCGGTGGGGCGGTGGCGAGGAGCCCGTTCTCGATGAGGAGGCGGGCGAGCTTCTTTGGACGGTTCATCATGCGGACCGCGTTCTCCTCGTAATCGGCTCGGGTTCGACGGACACGGGCGATCCCCATCTCCTCGCATTTCACCGCGACGGCCGCGGCGACCTTGGGGAACACCTCTGCTTCCGCCATCGTTGGGAGGATGTGATCCGGGGTGAGCCCACGTAACGCCGCGCCTCGAGCGAGTTCGTGCGCGGCCACCAAGACCACTTCATCGGGGATCCCTCGGGCCCGAGCGTCCAGTACTCCGCGGAAAACCGGTGGAAATATGAGGGAGTTGTTCACTTGGTTTGCGAAGTCGCTTCGTCCGGTCGCAACAATGGCCGCCCCTGCGGTCTTGGCGACCTCGGGCCAGATCTCAGGAGTGGGGTTGGCGAGAGCAAAGACGATCGGGTGCGGAGCCATGGTGCGGACCCACTCGGGGCGAACCGTGTTGGGGTCCGGGGTGCTGGCCGCCAGCAGGACGTCCGCTCCTTGCAAGGCTTCCCTGAGGCCACCCTTCGTGCCCGCCTCGTTCGTGGTGAGCGCCAGATCGTACTTCCACCGATTCTGGAGCATGAGCTGGTCCAGATCCTCCCGCTCCGAGTGCAGGATGCCTTTGTGATCGACCACGGTCAAGGCACCCATATCTGCGTTCATTGCCTTCAAGAGGCGCGCGGTCGCAATGTTGGCCGCTCCCGACCCTAAGAGCACGATCCCGGTTTTCCAGATCTCCCGGCCCGTGAGCGTCAGGGCATTGATGAGACCCGCCACGGTCGCAGCTGCGGTCCCTAACTGATCGTCATGCCACACCGGGATGGGCATGGTCTTCTGCAGTTGCTCGAGCACGTGGAAGCATTTCGGGCTGGCTATGTCTTCGAGATTGATCCCGCCCACGGCGGGTGCAATCCTGCGGACCGTCTCGATGAGTTCTTCCGGAGATTTGACCTGCACCGGGAGCGGAAAGGCATTGACGCCACCCAAGTACTTGAACAACAACGATTTCCCCTCCATCACCGGGAGCGAGGCTTCGGGCCCGATGTTTCCGAGCCCGAGGACACGGCTCCCATCGGTGACGATGGCGATCGTGTTCCATCGGCCGGTGAGTTCGAACGCCTGCCCGGGGTCCTTGGCGATCTCCCGGCAGACCTCCGCCACTCCCGGAGAATAGAGATAGGAGAAGTCCGACAATCCCGTGATCGGAACTTGGGGTATCACCTCCACCTTGCCTCCATAGCTGCGCGAAACGTCGACCGCCCGGCGAGAGAGCGCCGCAGTCTCCTCTTCCGCCGCGCGGGCCTCCGCCTGCTCCAATTCGGTAGAATCCGTCCTTGCAGGGAGGTCTTTCACTCTTCGTTCTGTGGCATCGGCCATGGAAGGGACCTCAGATTTCACTCACGGCTTTGGGAAATATTACCTGGGGGAAGCGGAATGCACAGCCGGTTTCAAGCTGCATGGGCCATCATCGCGACTACTCCCTTGTGGACATATAACCTGAGTGGTGGCTCTTCGGATATGGGAATCAGGTGCGATGCCGCGGTGGAACACCCGGTTCCCTATTCCGGGTGCAAAGGAAATCCTGATTAGTCCTACGCTCGTCTCCTTTGGGACGCACATCACAAGTGTCTATGCCAGAACTCACATCGGAAGTCGGAGGTCATAGCGTTCGCACTTGGGTCGAGGGCAAGGGTAAACCCCTGCTCTTCTTCTACGACCAATGGCACGCATCCCCGGGTCTCTCCCCGTTGGTGGAGGAACTCCGCTACCGATTCCGAGTCCATGCCGTGAACCCTCCCGGGTTTGGGGGCTCCTCACTCGCGGAAGAGAGTTCGATGACCACGAAGGAGTACGCCGCTTTCCTGGGGGAAGCTCTGGGCACGGTGACGGGCGGACGCGCGATCATGGTCTTGCACGACATTGGTCTCCCGATCGGCCTCGAGGCGCTCGCCGAGGGCTACGCCCCTCTAGACCGCCTAGACGGTGTAGTACTGTCGAATGGACCGCTCTACGAGGACCAAGTGCCATCTTCCCTCTCCCCAAGGATGAGCCCCTTCCTACGGCTACGTGACCTTCCCACCGACCGGATCGCACATCGGCGCAGGTTGCTCAAGCTTTACGGTAGCCCGGAGCAATTGGATGAGGCCCTCGCCGCCACCTGTTGGGAGCGTTACATCCAAGGCTATCTGCGTTCTCAGACCCGACTGGGCCAGTCACTGGAAGAGTCGCTTGCGGTCTCAAGGCAACGTCTATCCAGGCTTGCTGAGTCCGGCATCCCGGTACTGGTGCTCTGGGGCGAAGTGGACCCGCTTGGAGGCAAGGATATCGCACAACGGATCGGGGAGGACTTGCCGGAGGCGGAGGGATTCCTTCTCCCCGGAGTAGGACATTTCCCCCATGTCGAAGCGCCTAAGGTCATGGCTGACGAGATTTTGGCTTTCCTTTCCCGCACTCGACCGACCCCTCCTTCATCCATAGTGCCGTTTCCAGTTCGGTAGTTCGGGACTATCGGTCGTCACGCCTGTCCCAGGGCATGACTTTACGGATACGACACCTCACAAACGAGGAAGGCAACGCCCTCCGCCTCATCCCAGACCCCGACCGGCTTGACGTTCGAAAGACCTTCGCATCTCTGCTTGGCGCCATGAGACATCGGATATTGATCATGGAAGGTGACCCTGATCTCGCAGGAGAATCGAAAGTCGACAAGTTTGCAGGGTTCGTAATCCGCCCAGAATGTGGGAATCGCGGGTCTACCGCACCGCCACTCGATCGACCACTTTCCCAAACAGGGACGCAGGTTTATAGGCCGCGAAACTTTAGGAATCCGGACAGATGGAACGCGTTCTCATCGGAGCGGCATGGCCGTATGTCAATGGTCCCCAGCATATGGGTCATCTTGCCGGGAACCTCCTGCCCGCGGACATCTTCGCCCGCTATCAGCGATCCCGGGGAAATGAAGTGCTGTTCGTATCCGGTTCCGACATGCATGGGACGCCGACAGCCCTTCGCGCGGAACTGGAAGGGGTCTCACCGGAGGAACTCGCCCGTAAGTTCCACGAGATCGACAGGGTTTCGTTCGAACGCCTCGGACTTTCGTTCGACCTTTACACCCACACCCACACGCCCACGCACGAAAGGACCGTGCAGGAGAT
>JAKBKR010000291.1 GCA_021832495.1 bacterium
AAGAGACCAAGAAGGATCTCATCCTTCCACTCTTCGAGGCCCTCGGCTGGGACACCAGCAATGAACGGGCGTACGAAGTCTCGGCTGAGGAACGTGTTTCCCGGGGACGCGTGGACTACGGGTTCAAGCTCAACGGCGTCACGAAGTTCTACGTCGAGGCAAAGGCCCTCAACGAGAATCTGGACGACCCCTCCCTGCTCAAGCAAGCCATAGGGTACAGCCATGCCAAGGGCGTCACTTGGGCGGTGCTGACCAACTTCGACCAGATACGTATCCTTAACGCCGAGTGGAAGGAGACGAACCCTCAGAGGAGTGTCTTCATCAACCTCCCAGCGACCGAGTACCTCTCGAGGTTCGACCAACTCGCCTTGCTGGCCCGCTCTGCGTTCGCTCCGGTCCAGAGCCAGCTCGACGAGGAGGCTGAGAAGTGGGGGCGGAAGGCCCGCAAGCAACCGATCGATAAGCAGCTTCTCGCCGACATGAGCCAGTTCCGGCTCTCGCTGAGCAAGGAGATTCTACGACTCAACCGACCCAAGCTGGGTGATTCCGAGGAGGCGCTGGATGAGACCGTTCAGCGACTTCTCGACCGACTCATCTTCATCCGGGTTACCGAGGACCGGGGGATGGAAGACCGGGTCCTCCAACCCCTCGAACGCGACACAAGTTCCCGTTCTCTCCTCAAGGGGCTCCGACAGGTCTTCACCGACTACGACAAGAACTACGACAGCCGGCTGTTCACCCCTCACTTGGTCGACGAGATTCATGTTGATGACGACGTCCTACGCCGCGTCATTCGCGGTCTCTACGAGACGACAGATGGACTTGTGGCATACAACTTCGCAGACATCCCTACAGACATACTCGGGTTGATGTATGAGCAGTACCTCGGCCTCTTGCTCCGTCGCACTCCCAAGAGGGCGGCATTGCAAGATGGTGCGGCTCACCGGAAGGAGCAGGGCATCTACTACACCCCAACCTGGGTGGTGGATTACATCGTCAAGTTCACGATTGACTCCGCCCTCCAGCGGAAAGGAGCAGACCCTACGACCCTTCGCCTCCTGGATCCAGCTTGTGGCTCCGGAACCTTTCTGTTGCGTGCTTACGACCGGATGTGGGACCTGCGGGTCCATGCCGGAGGAGGGGTGGCTCAGGCACGTTTCGACCAGGAAACGGAGGGAGAGCTCTTCTCAACAAGGGTGGCCATCCTCAAAGAGAACCTCCACGGAGTTGACCTCGACCCGAAGGCGGTAGAGATATCCCAACTCAACCTCATGATTCGGGCGGCAGAGAGCCGTCACCGTCTACCCACGCTGGAGAGGAACATTCAGGTCGGGAACTCGCTTATCTCGGATTTGGGGGTAGACGCTCACGCGCTGACATGGGACAAGGCCTTCCCGCAGGTGATGAAGGACAGAGGCTTCGACGCGATAGTCGGGAACCCCCCCTACGTCCGGTTTCAAACATTGTCAGAAGGGGACGAGGCATATTTCCGAGAGCACTTCGTAGCCGCCAAGGAGGCTCGGGGAAACTATGACATCTACGTGCTTTTCGTGGAAAAGGCCCTCGAGTTGCTGAGGCCGGGCGGTGTGGCGGGTTTTATCCTCCCGAACAAGTTTCTGAACGCCAAGTATGGACGGGGATTACGTACTGTCCTTGCCAATCAGCAGGCGCTGTACCGACTCCTCGACTTCCGTGACTACCAAGTCTTTGACGATGCCACGACCTATACCTGTCTCCTTTTTGTACGGAAAGGAAAACAACGTACGCTCACCTACGGCGTACTCACGGCGGATGCCAACCCCGGTGTTGCGAGGGCGCTGAGTGACGATAGCTTTTTCCTCACCACTGCCGAACTTCCTGAGAACCCGGGCGAGCCGTGGGTATTCGTCCCAGCTGAAGCTCGACCCCTGTTCGACAAACTCAACTCGATCACCCAACGACTGAAGGATGTTGCGGAAAGCGTCTATGTCGGCCTTCAAACGAGCGCGGACCCCATATATATCGTGCCCGTCATTAAAGAAGAGTATAGCCTCGCCTACATCATTGACCCTGAAACAAAGGAACAGATTCCTATCGAGAGAGAGCTACTGCGGCCGATTCTACGAGGACGTGAAATCCGACGATGGGAGGTGCAGTGGCGGCAACTGTCCTTGCTCTTGCCGTACCATGTCAAGGAGAACCAAGCCGTTTCCATAGAGGCGGACGAACTACGGTCTAAGTTTCCTAAGGCCACCGCTTACTTCGAACGACACAAAGCAAAGCTACTCGCTCGAGACAATGCAAGCAGTTTGGGGGAGAACTGGCACCTCTTCGTGTATGAGAAAAACCTGGATAAATTCGAATCACCGAAACTTCTGACACAAGTACTCGCTGATAGAGGAAGATTCACCTTTGACCATAACGGCCAGTACTACTTCGTAGGCGGGGGGAATGCAGGTGGGTATGGTATTCGGCTCAAAGAGGAGTCCATAGAGAACTACTACTATGTTCTTGGTATCTTGAATTCCAGGCCGGTCGAGTTTTATCATCACCTCATCAGTACGCCTTTCAGAGGTGGCTTCTTTTCGTACGGTCGGAGATTCCTGGAGCCACTACCCATACCCGATGGTTCGCCAACTCAGAAGAAGACCATTGCCAAGATAGCCAGAGACTTGACCGAGAAGTATGCGGCGCTGTCAGGGAAACCGGCCGGCACCGACGGCCATAGAGCCCTCCAGAACGTGGTCGATGAGCTTGAGGAGGAGTTGGACCTGGAGACGATCAAGTTGTTCGGACTGACAGAGGAGGACGTGAAGAGGCTTCCTCCGCTGGTCACGCTAGGCAAGACGCTCGATTCCCCGGAGAGGCAAGCATGACAATAGCGAGCACTCCCGAAGCCATGCAGCTCTGCCTTCTGAATGCCGAGAGGCTGTACCATGATTCTCAGGAAGTCTCGGACCCAACAAAGCTCGCCCTTCTGGAATTGAGCTTGGAGGAACTCTCGAAGGGGTGGATGCTATGGTTCCACCGTCAAAAAACATCCGGTGCTGGTTCCACACCCAGCGAGAAGCCATCAGGAAAGGACGTCCTTGTCCCACCTTCACCACTCTACATGCACATGACTCCTTCTCAAATCAAGGAGTTCAACGAGTTCATGACGGAGAATGCTACGAAGTTAGGTAATGAGGAGGTCGTAAGGGGTGCGTTCTTGAAACATGGAATCAAGCTGGAGTTCGCTCGGTTCTTGGTCGGGTTTCATAAACATGTCTTGCCGATAATCTGGGGTACGCCTTTGGGGAAGGAAGCAATAGGACGCTACGTTGGACCCGGCGTTAACGCAGAGTCGATGACGGATGACGCATACGAGAGCTTAGATGGGATTATGGATTTGTTGGAACGAATTGACGAGGAGTCTCTATCGCAAGTATCG
>JAKBKR010000292.1 GCA_021832495.1 bacterium
CCCACGCTCTCCGGGGTGGTCATCCAGGCCGCTTCGAGCACGCTCTCTATTGGCACCAATGAAACTTTGCTGGCGGTCCCGAGTTGCACCGGAGGTACTTGTCCTTCTTCCGGTATCACTTACGTCTGGTCCGTCAGTAACTCGCTTGCCAACCTGAGCACCACCGGTCAACAGTCTACCGTTCTCACCGCGGGGAGCCAGGCGGGTACCGTCGTCGTGCAAGTGGTAGCATCACTGAACGGGGGTTCGCAAACCAGTTCCACAAGCATCACGATCACAAACAGCTCGATCCCCATCTTGTCCACGGTGACCATCAGCCCGGCCAATCCCCAGGTTCAACCCAATTCCACCACCATGTTCTCGGCGACCCCGGGGTGCACGGGCGGCACGTGCCCCTCGGGAGTATCCTATGCATGGACTGTCAACAACACTCTCGGATCGCTCACTTCCCCTTCGGGAACCTCCACGACCTTTGTCGCAGGTGGATCCGCCGGATCGGTCTTACTTCAGGTCACAGCCTCGCTCGGGGGTCACTCGGCTGCGGGCACCTCTACCATCACCATTGTGTCCGCGGGGCAGGGGACCTTGACCTCCGTGAGCATCTCCCCGGTTTCCCCGACCCTAACCCCGGGGAGCCAAACGGCGCTTACCGCAACCCCGACATGCCTGGGCGGTTCTTGCCCCACCGGGATAACGTATTCGTGGTCCGTGAACAACTCCCTCGCCAGCATCAGCCCCACTTCCGGAGCCAGCGTCAAACTCGTCGCCGGGAGCAGTCCCGGTCTGGCGACGGTCACCGTGAAGGCCTCCCTCGGGTCGGGTACCATGATCGGCACGGACCCGGTAACAATCTCTTCATCCGCTGGTGGATACCTTACTTCGGTCAGCATCTCCCCCACATCCGGGTCCATCTCTGCCGGGACATCGTCCGTATACACGGCATCCATCGCCTGCTCCGGGAACTGTCCTTCCGGGGTCACCTACCTTTGGACCTACACCAACCAAAGCCTCGGCAAGCTCAATGCCACAACGGGCGCGTCCGTGACCTTCACTTCGAGCGGCGCACCCGGCTCCTTCACCTTGACCGTCACGGCATCCGCCGGAACGACCTCGGTCCAGGGCTCGGTCAATGTGACGATCCGAGCGTCCTCGGGGTCATCCACCGCTACTCCTTTCTCGCTTTCACCAACGGACGTGGACCTCTTGCTCATCGGACTGATTGCTCTGGTAGGCGTGGTTGGGATAGCCGTCGTTCTCAGGTCTCGTCGGATGAAAGCGCCACCACCGGAGCCCGATCCGTCCGTTTACCCATAGGAAGGACGCAGTCCCCAAGCGCGCGTTTTTCCACAGTCTATTTCGCCGTCCATTTCCCAAGTTGGCGCCAGCCTCTCCGATTCACCCGGTTAAGCTCGCGCCCCTTTCGGCGAGTACAGTACGAAGTGGCGGTCCGGGTCCCGACAGCTTTAAACGGAAGTTCGAGCTATGTTTTGTCACGGGGTCTTTGTGCCCCACCTAAGGTTGTCAATGAAGGTAGAAGTGAGGCGCTGGGTTCTTGTGAGTCTGATCGTGGTATGCTTGACTTTGATCCTCACTAGCGCCAGCGTCATTGCCGGCGAGACCGGATCAAGTAACATTACAACCACGGGCCATGTCCCAGGGGTTCCTTTGGGATCCGCTCCCATGGTGATTCACCCGTCTGCCACTTTCACCATCTACCACAACTACACCTATACGGGCACGGTCCAACAGTGGACTATTCCCTCCGGTGTCAAAGAAATCAATGTGACCTTGGCCGGGGCCGCGGGAAACAGTACTACCTTTCCTGGGAGTTCCAAGGTTTCCGGTGGTCCTGGGGCAAACTACACGACTCCCATCCTAACCGCGGGCTTATCGACCATCTACATTTTTGTAGGAGGAATGAACGGTTGGGATGGTGGAGGTTCAGGGGGGACCAGTCCCGCTGGAACGGGTGACTATGGGGGAAATGGTGGCGGCCAATCCCTGATATGTACCGGCGGAGCAACTTGTAACAACTCGCAGGCCGATGTCATTGCCGACGCCGCCGGCGGGGGAGGCGCGGGTGGGAGTACGTCCCACCACACGACTGGTGGGGGCGCCGGTGGCGCAGCTGGAGGCGGTGGACCACCGTTGGCACCAGGTCCGGCTGCTGGTAGTGGGGCCAATGGGGTTGGCGGAGGCAATCCAGGCAACGGTGGGACTGGGGCGGGTCCTGGAAACGCCGGGGTGGGAGGTGCGGCGACTGGCAGTTCTTCGGCAGGGGGTGATGGAGGTATGCTCTATGGCGGGACGGGATCGAATGGAAGTCCGGGCTCGGGTGGAGGCGACGGTGGTGGTGGCGGTGGTGGTGGCGGCTATTATGGAGGGGGCGCTGGAAGTGCCGGCGGAAACAGCTACGACGCCGGGGGTGGAGGCGGTGGCGGGTCAAGCTTCGTCCGTGCCTCGGCCGTCCCTGCCAAAATAAATCCGGCGGTGACCGCTAACAACACAAACGAAGGCTACATCTCCATTGAATTCACCGCGAACGACAATCTTGTGGCCAATGCTCCCACCCCCGCGGGGCTTGCCATTGATTCGGGACAGTCGGTCACGCTGCACTCCAACGTTGTGGGCGGGGTGGGAGCGATAGCGTTCCATTGGTACTCCATGGGCAACCTCACCGGGAACCCCGCGTGTACAAGTGGTGCCTTGGTCGGAACCACGGCATCAATCACTTCTTCCCCCCTCACTACGAACACCTCGTTCTGTTATGTGGCGAATGATTCCATTGGCGTGAATTCTACTTCGGCTTGGGACAATGTCACGGTAAACCCGGCGCTTGTCGCCAATCCGGTTACTCCCAGCAATCCGGTGTTCGATTCGGGCCAGAATGTCACGCTCGTTTCACATGCAAAGGGTGGAACTCCTGGATTCACTTATCAATGGTTCAATTCGAGTTCGAACAGCAGCGCATGCAACGCAGGGACCTCCATTACCGGTGGGAACAAGACATCGGTCAACGTTTCCAAGTCCGGTTTCTATTGCTATGAGGTCACCGACAGTTCATCCGCCGGGGCGGTCTCTGTGGGTTCGACCTGGGACTTCGTGGTCGTGAACGGGCCGCTCCTCGCCAACCCTATCACCCCTGGGTCACCCACAATTGACCAGGGACAATCGTTGGTGCTCCATTCTTCCGCTTCAGGAGGCACTGCTCCTTTGTCGTACCTCTGGGAATCCTCCATTTCCAACTCGACCCCGTGTTCTTCTGGCACCGCATCCGGGACAAGCCAGAATGCCACGGTGTCTCCGAGCGCGAACACGTATTACTGCTACATCGTGAACGACAGTTCTCCGGCCGGGAGCGTGAGCGCTTCGTCTCTCTGGGACATGGTGACAGTGAACCCGCCCTTG
>JAKBKR010000293.1 GCA_021832495.1 bacterium
GACCCATCCATTATGTACGTAGGCGCGGCGGAGGAACCTTGGTGGGGACCCTACTCCCAATCGGGGGTGTTCAGGACATCGGACGGAGGGGCGACATGGGTCCAAGCGAGCACGGGGCTCGGAGATCCGGCCGTTGGTTCTCTCTGGCTGGACCCTTCGAATCCGGACATCGTGTTGGCCGCGACGCCCTCGGGGATTTACCGGACCTCCGACGGAGGTGGGCTCTGGTCGCTCGTTTCCGGTTCTCCCACCGGCGTTCTTAACAGTTCGGGTTCCACGGTCTACGCCGGGACCAGCAGCGGCATCCTGCTATCCAACGATTCCGGGCAGAGCTGGCACGCCATCTTCAACGTGTCGCAGGGAAACTCCATCACTGCCCTAGCCGCTGGCCCAAACGGGGTGGTCTACGCGGGAAGTTTTGACGGCTCGATCTGGGTCAGAAAGGGCTGGAATGGAGGCTGGGATTCGGTGGCCGGACCCTCGAATCGGGGACCCGCCTGGTTGGTGATCGATCCCAACTCCTCAGCCACGGCCTATGTCATGTATTGCTGTTGGCTCGGAGGGGCCGTTACCCATAACTTCGGAAGCTCTTGGACCCTCCTCGGAACCTATACCAATTCTATGCCGGAATCTCTCGCCATCGATCCCGAGAACAACCAGACCATCTATGTGGGGGGGGGCCAGGAACTGCAAATCTCCCATGATGGAGGAGCCACGTTTTCGTCAGTTACCTGGAACCTGGATACTTGGCACCTCCAATCGTGGCCCGGGCAGGCTGGGACATTTATCGCCGGGACCGATCAAGGATTGTTCAAGGTCACTGGGGGAGGCAGCACCGTCACCAGTCTGAATGGAAATCTGAGCACGGTAATCGCGTCCAGCGTTTCTGTGTCAGCTCGCACGATTCTCGTGGGAGCACAGGATTGGAACCCCATCTCCTCGTTCGATGGCGGCGGCAACTGGAGCGACCAGGGGAATGGAGCCGCGATGGGGGAGGATGCGTCCATGTACATCGATCCGGCTGATCCCCTGCTGGTCTATGCGATTGGTGACTGTTGCGGGATGCAGGTATCAGCCGATGGGGGCCACACATACCAGGCGATCCCCTCTCTCGGAGGGACCGAAGCGAACAATCCCGAACCCCAAATTGTCTCCTTTAGCCCAGGTCACCCATCCTGGGTGTATTACGCGGGCCGTACGGGGATCTTCGAGACGGAGGATGGGGGGCAGTCGTGGTCTCAGGCCCCCCCATCCTGGGCGTTCACGAACACGAGCCTAGTCTCGGTGGACCCTTCTGATGCGAACACCATCTTTGTGGGAGAGGGCACGGATCTACACGCGCCCAACTTCTATACACTGAGTCAACCGTGCGAACTGTACTACACCCACGACAATGGCTCGACCTGGAATCAGGCCACGCTCCACAATGCCACCGCCTGCTACTATCCCTCCGCGATTGCCTTCGATCCGGTCAATTCGTCCATTATCCTCCTGGCGATCACGAACAGCCCGTTCAACGGTGGTGGCATCTATGTGAGTGTCGACGGGGGCGCAAACTTCTACCCCACAGGTCTCCAGGCGACATCCTCCACCATGCTTCCAAACACCGCCGGTCAATACGGCGGGTGGGACGTGGGATTCGTCTCCATCCCCCCCGTCCCTTCTAATAGAACCGTCGCGGTGGCGGCCACCACAAACGGGCTATATCTGACCACCTCCCCCACGGGACCGTGGCACTCCATTCAGGGCAACATAGTTCCCAGGTACGCGACCGATTTCGCGGCTGCGAACAGTGGGATATATGCCGCCGCAGTGGGAGCGGGTGTCAACTATCTCAACCTTTCCAACGCACCGGTCCTGACGGTGAACTTCGTTTGGAACGGGTGGGCGGTCGGCGATTCCCCATGGTCCGTTGACCTTGGGGGCGTCACCGAAACAGGATCCGGGAGCACGCTCACGTTTGACGTAGTCAACGGGACGACGTACCAGTACGTCATCACTCCCCCCGCAGGATACACAGCGGACCCCGTACGGGGGTCTCTCACGCTCGATTTCGCGGACCAGACGGTCCTTGTGAACATGACCCGGGAGGTCTACCCCGTCACGTTCTCCGAGACTGGACTCCCCAGCGGTACGACCTGGTTCGTGAACGCCACCAATACACAGACCGGCTATTTCCTCCACAACTCCTCCACATCGAGCATGATCGAATTGCAAGTGCCCAACGGCACGTACGCCTACGATGTGAGTTCGCCCGGGTGGCAAGCTGCCCCGGCCAGTGGGAGCGTGACGGTAAGCGGCGGCCCAACATCCGTATCAGTGGTGTTCTCTCAGGTCACCTACCCGGTAACATTCGACGAAGCTGGGCTTCCCACAGGAACTCAATGGTCGATAGCACTAGCCGGCTACCAGTTGTCATCGACGACCGGTGCGATCACGTTTCACGAGGCGAACGGAACGTATCCGTTCTCGGTGGGGAGCATCGCAGGTTACAAGGCGAGCCCAGCTTCAGGGACAGTGACCGTGAGCGGCACGGCGGTCACCGAGGTGATCACGTTCGCGCAGGTTACCTTCGCGGTGAACATCACGGAGGCGGGGCTTCCGACGGGAACGAGTTGGACCGTGACCGTGGGAGGAGTCCCGAAGACCTCGACGTCGGCGCAGATCACCTTCCAGGTGCCCAATGGGACGTATGCGTTCTCCGTGGGGCCGGTCCCAGGCTACACGGTAGCCTTGGCTACCGGAAGCATCAATGTCTCGGGGGAACCGGTCCACGTGGCCCTGACGTTCTCGGCATCCGGTGGCGGTTCGTCGTCCGGGTTCCTGGGGCTTTCTGGAGATACCGGCTACTACGTCTTGGGGGGAATCGTGATACTGGTGGCGGTCGTGGTCGCGGTGGCGGCGCGTCTTCGCCGGAAGGGCAAGTAGGAAAGGGCACGAGCTCGCGTGAGATGTCGTGTCAAGATTTCCACCCTTTCCCTCAGCGTCGGAAGGGTGTCAATTTGCGTTGTGAGGGGGTGGGAACCCTTGGTGTGCCCCGGTCACGGGACGGCGGACGTTTGGTCCCGATACTTTGGAAGACGGTGGATCATCAACAAACAAATCCGCAAGTCAGCTTCGAGGGGCTACGATCCGGGCTTGCTGCCTCCCGGCGTCGTGGAATCCCCCGGGCGGAATAGCTGAAGGTAGGCGTCCTCCAGGGAAGGAGCCACGTTGGAGAAGGAGCGCAGAGAGCCCCCGGCCTGGCAGGTAGCAAGGAGTTGCGACCTCCTCTCTTCGGTTCCGTCGTAGGCGAGACGGTAGCGCGTGGGACTCATCGTCGTCCGGCGCAGGGACAGGCGGTCCACAGCAGCCAATAGCTCCGGCGAGGGAAGGGTGGCGAATTCCACCTCGAGCTGCGAG
>JAKBKR010000294.1 GCA_021832495.1 bacterium
ACTCGTCGCCATGAACACGGCGAGAACGACCCATCGGTAAGGGGAAGGGCGCTCCAACACGGTCCCCGGCCCGTTCACAGGAGGGAAGAACGAAAGTCTTCTAAATAGATGTCCCCTGCGGCCCTCCAATGGACCTCGAGGAGCTGCTGGGCGCCGTGCGGAAGCAGTTCCGTCCCTACGAGAAGTCCTTCCCGGACTTTGCCGAACTGCCGGGAAAGGGGGTAGCCCAGAGTGAAGTGCTCGCACTCCTTCGGCGATTTCAGCGCGCGGAGGAGGGTCGTTGGAAGGAGGGCTACGTCTCCGGGGCGGTCTATCACGGAAGGGACGGGCACACCCGGTTCTCAACAAGAGCGTACGCTCTTGCGTCGCTCTCCAACCCACTCCATCCAGATGTGTGGCCGAGCCTGGTCAAGATGGAGGGAGAGATCGTGGCGATGACTTCGCACATGCTTGGAGGGGGACCCAGCACGCGTGGGGCCCTCACCTCGGGAGGTACGGAAAGCATTCTTATGGCGATGAAGGTCTACCGTGACTGGGCTCGGGAGAAACGGGGGATCACCGATCCGGAGGTCGTACTCCCCGCGTCCGCCCATGTGGCATTCGACAAGGCCTGCCACTACTTCGGTTTGCGTCCGCGGATCGTCCCACTAGGTCCAGACTTTTCGGCGGACGTGGAAGCCGTGAAGGAGGCAATAAGCCCCAACACCGTGGCGGTTGTGGGTTCGGCCCCGTGTTTTCCTTACGGAGTGATGGATGACATCCGGGGAATGTCCGAGATCGCCCACGACAAAGGGGTCGGGTTCCACACAGATGCCTGCCTTGGGGGTTTCCTCCTTCCGTGGGCCCGGAGCCTCGGGTATCCCGTGCCCGACTTCGACCTCCGGCTTCCGGGGGTCACTTCGATATCCGTCGACCCGCACAAGTACGGCTACACCCCGAAGGGGATCTCTGTGGTCCTTTACTCGGACCCGGAATTGCTGCACAAGCAGTACTACGTGGCCAAGCGATGGCCCGGAGGCATCTACTTCTCGACCTCGATGGCGGGAAGCCGCCCGGGAGGGCTGATTGCTGCGGCGTGGGCCACGATGCTGTCTCTCGGTGAAGAAGGGTACCGTACGATGGCCGCGCGGATTCTCGGTTCGGCGAAGAAGATACGCGCGGGGATCCGTGAACGGAGCGGAGTCACCTTGATGGGGAAGTCCCACTTCGTTGCGGCCTTTACCACGGAACCGCAAGATGTGTATCAGGTCATGGAGCATCTGGCGCGGCGCGGCTGGTTCTTGAACGGGTTGCAGAACCCCCCCGGGGTGCACTTGGCAGTGACGGTCCGCCATGTAGCCCGGAGCGTCCGAGAGCGCTTCCTCAAGGACTTGGATTGGGCATTGTTAGAGGCGGCCCGCCCCTCGGCTCCCTCAGGGCTCGCGCCCATCTACGGATTGGCCGAAGCACTACCCGAGGAGGCGGTCGGGGAATTCTTCGATTCCGTGATCGACTGGATATATCACGGGGACTGAAAGGAAGGAGAACCGTGACGACTTCGACCCACGGTGACGTGTTCCTCGGGATCGACCTTGGCACCTCTTCGTGCAAGGTCGTCATAGCGGAACGAGCGGGGAAGATCCTTGCGCATGCGACACGAACCTATCCCTTGACCTTGAAAAACGCTGGCGGGGTCGAGCAGGATCCACAAAAGTGGTGGACGGCGATATGCGAGGCCACACGAGAGACTCTTCAGACCGGAGACATCGACCCCCGGCGGATCGCCGCGATCGGCGCCACGGGGCAGTGGTCAGGAACCGTCGCGGTGGGCTCCAATGGGAAACCCTTGCGTCCGGCGATCATCTGGATGGATACGCGCGGAGCCCCCTATATTCATCGTCTAACGTCAGGATTCCCGGGCATTGCGGGCTATCGCTTCGACAAGCTCATCCAATGGCTGCGGAAGACCGGAGGCGCCCCGGCCCATGCCGGAAAGGATTCTCTGGCCCATGTGCTCTATCTTAAGTACGAGGAACCCGACGTTTACCGATCGACCCGTTGCTTCCTCGAGCCGAAGGATTACGTGAACCTCCAGTTGACGGGCGTCTTTGCGGCGTCCTGGGACAATGTGGTTGTGACGTGGATCACGGACAACCGGGATGCAGCCAACATCCGCTACGACGAGGGGCTCATTGGAATGGCCGGATTGGACCGGGAGAAGTTCCCCCACCTCATGGCTTCCTCCGATATTGTTGGGAAGGTGACAGCGGAAGCTGCCGGCGACCTAGGGATCCCAGTCGGGGTCCCGGTCGTGGCCGGTGCCGGGGACATGCAAGCTTCCCTGCTCGGGAGCGGTTGTGTGCGGCCGAACCAGTTCCATCTGTATGTAGGCACTTCGAGTTGGCTGACGGCCCATGTACCGTACAAACGGACGGACCTTTCCCATAACATTGCATCGCTCCCGTCGGCGATACGGGGTCTCTACGTCATCGCCTCGACCCAGGAATCCGCGGGGAGTTCGCTCACGTATGTCCGAGACCTGCTCTTCGGAGCAGGAGACACCGCCCCGAGCTACGAGGCGCTTTCTGCGTTGGCGGGCCAGGCTGCGCCCGCCGAAGGTCGCATCCTCTTCGCTCCTTGGCCCTACGGGGAAAGAGCCCCGGTCGAAGATCGGGACCTTCGGGCGGCGTTCTTCAATCTGTCCCTTTCGGCCGGTCGGCCCCAGCTTGTGCGCACCGTGCTCGAGGGGATCGCCTACAACACCCGTTGGATGCTCTCTCCGGTGGAGAAACTGGCGGGGCATAGGGCCGAGCCGATCCGGATCGGGGGGGGAGGGGCCAGATCGCCGCTCTGGTGCCAGATATTTTCCGATGTGCTGGACCGGAGGATCGAGACGGTGGCCGAACCGGCGTACGCGACCGCTCGGGGAGCCGCTGCCCTGGCGGCACTCGGGACAATGAAGGTCACCCTATCGGATATCGGGGCGGCTATCCCCACGGGTCGGACTTACACCCCACAACCCACCAATGTCCTCCTCTATGAGCGGATGTATCAAGCGTTCCTGCGGTACCATGCGCGAACTTCGGGATTGTACCGTGAGCTCAACGCGAGCGAAAGGTCCCGTGCCCATGTTTGAGCGTAGGATCCTCTCAGCCTCACACGGTGGCGTGGGTACTTTCAAATGGTTCCTTTAGTCGTCTCGGGCAGAAGCGACCCATCAGGGCAGGTTGCCCACAGTCTCACCCGTACTCGGTTCAGGGGGAGCCGTCGTCATGGAAGGCGCCTCGGGCCCGGAAGGGTTGGCTTCCGTATCTGAAGTATCCGGACTTTCTGACGAGGGGGCGGAAGGAGGTTGGGGTGCTGCCACCATGGCGGCGGAGTCCTCAGGTGTTCCCTTTCTCCTGCGTCCAATCCCATAAGA
>JAKBKR010000295.1 GCA_021832495.1 bacterium
GGTCTCCAGAAAGGGCATGCACCGCAGGTAGGCATCCCGCATCTCAGCCAGCAGTTCCTTCGGCAGGCGGCCCTGGTTGGTGGTGTAGCGTGCCTCCATGCTGCCCTTGTGCCCCATCCAGAAGACCCGGAAGTCGTGGGCCACCTTCCCCCGGCTCTCCGCCACGAGCAGCTGCGTGTCAAAGTAAGCGCGGAGGATGTAGGGCCGCCACTCGAACCCGGAAGCACGGATCATCTTCCGGAGTTGGTCGCCCACCTTCGTGGTCCGCATGAAGGGCTTGACGTCCACATTTCCCTTGAATCGGGTGGTGGCCCTTCCTGAGCCCTTCGGGTGAATTAGGTCGCTGTCCGGGTCGAGTACCTCCCCCTCCTTCATCCTGCGCTCAAGGTAATCCCGGATGTAGGAACAGCCCTCGTCGCCGAGGAACGTGATATACCGATGGCCAGCCTTGGAGAGATCGGCCCGTACAACGACCATCGTGGGGATCGTGTCGAACTCCACCTTGCCCTCCCTTATGCGCATCTCGGGGAGATCCCGTATGCGCAGACCATCGTCGCCCAAGTAGTTGCCAAGGACCTCGGGTCGGACTCCCGAGTGGGCCATCAGGACCGCGGACACACGGTCCCTAGGTCCCGCGGCAAGGAAGAGCCGTCGTAGCTCGTCTTGGCTCGGGGTACGCTCCCCCTCCAAAGTCGTGGCTCTGTCGGCCCCCCGCACCTTGACCGGGAGGCTGACCCTGATCCCGTTGTGCAAGAGCCAGCTCTTGACCGCTTTGACCGAGGACATGATGTAGGCACCTGTCCGCTTTTTCCTCTCCTCCTCGGAGACAAAGTCTAGGAGCAGGATGTGGAGCTCTTTCTCCGTCCTCTTCAGGAGGCCGAGTGGGGTTGCGTGGACATCGTCACAGAAAGCCCCCAACCGCCGGAAGTAGGTGTCCGCCGTGATCACGGAGCCCCTCGCCATGTTGTCGTACCACCGTTGGACCTCAGGGATCTTGAGCAGGTCTCTCCTCGGGCTCTTCAGCTTCCGGTACACCATGCTTGGTCCATGGCGGTTATGGTTTTATACTTTTATAAGAGTGGGACTGTCCGGATTTGAACCGGAGTCACAGCGTCCCGAACGCCATAGGATGGACCAAGCTACCCCACAGTCCCGCTCGTTTCCCGGTCAATTCGTTTCAAGACTTAAAGCCACGCATCAACTCTGCGATGGCCCGGGCCGGGTCCTGCGCTGCGGCGACGGCGCTCGAAACAAGGATCCCCTTCGCCCCCAGTTCCAACGCCCGGCGCACATCCTCCCCGGTCTTCACGCCCGCCCCACAAAGGACCTGCGTCCGCGGAGACACACGTCGAACCCCCCGGACGGCTCCCTGAATGACCTCCGGCCGCGCCACGGATACGGAAATGTTCCCCCCGATGAGCTCCGGAGGTTCCACAGCCAGGAACTCAGGCCGACAATACCGGGCAAGACGGGTGGCCTCGGCCAGGGACCCGGCACACACCACGGAAACTAGACCCGAAGCACGTAGCATGTTCACGGCCTCCCGGACCTGCGGAGGAGGCAACCGTCGTTCCGAATGATTGAGCAGACTCCCGGCGACACCCGTCGCACTGAGCGAGGCCGGGACCAAGAATCCCGTGCGGGCCCCGGGGTCGAATGGGTCGACATGCTGGGCCAGAACGGGGATCGAGAGGGCCCTTGAGAGGGTCTCCAGACTGGCTGCCGAGGGGGCGATAGCGGTCGCCACGCCGAATCGGCGCCCGGCGTGCTGAAGGCGTCGGCCGATCGTGAGCGCGCCGTTCCCCAACGCCGGAAGGTACGACTTGAGGTTGAGGAGGAACACGGGCGTCCCGAGTTCCCTAGCTCCGGCGGTGGGCCCCATGCTTATGCTTCGGTCGTGAGCAGATGGAGTATTCGTCCCCGTCGAAGAAGACCTCTCGGTCGGGGTGCTTTTTGCGCAGCGCTTCGATCATGGTGAGCACCGTCTCGAGCGTCACCGAATCGTCCGCCGGGTCGAACTGATGGTGGATGGTTTTCTCGCTCTTGCGGCCCGAGCTCACCATCATCGGTTGTTTAGGATAGCTGATATAAATAGATTCGGTTCGTCACCGGGGGAGGTGAAGGTGTCCCAGAACGCAGCTCCCGATTTTCATATCCCAGAGCCCGACACGCGTCCTTCCTCTTCCGATCTCTGGTTCTTCTCCTACCTTCCCTGGTCCCTCTACAACGGACTTTCCACCCCCCTCATTCCCCTTCTCGCCATCGCGCTCTACAACGCGGACTCTCCCCTCATCATCGCCATCATTGTGGCCGCCTCAACCCTCACGGAAGTACCGTTCACGATCTTCTGGGGGAACGTGTCGGATCGTATCCGGCACCGCAAATATTTCGTCGTACTTTCCTTCACGGCCACCGGGTTCGTGCTCTTTGCCATGCCCTTCGCCCCGAATCTGGTGGATTACCTCTTGCTCAACATCCTGGAAGGGGTCTGTTCCGCGGCGAGCACCCCCATCGGCACCATGTTGCTCCTCGAAACCCGTCGCAAGCATTGGTGGGCACGCGACGTCGGCGTCTTCGGACTCGTCTCCGGTATCGGCAGCGCGATGGGCTTGGCGATCGGTGGCATCTTCCTCTACGGGTTTGCGACCCAAGGATCGTATTCCCTGGGACTCGTGGGAGCGATGCAATTCCTCCTGTTGCTCTCGGGATCCCTGGCGTTCCTCTCGGCCGTGCTAGCCTACGCATGGATCGAGGAGCCCGAGCAGCACCTCGACCGAAACATCATTGATCTGGGAGGTCAGCTCCATCGGGGGGCGGTCGAGCGCATCCGCGGTTTCCGCAAGCGGGTGCTCCATGTGGTCGACCTCGCCCGGGGAGAAGCGATCCCGCTCACCGCTGTAGAGATACTCCTGTTCATCTCCCTCCTCCTCGTCAGCTTCGGATCGCAGACCTTCTACGGGACCTTCATCTTCTTCCTGACAGCGGGCTCGGGGGCCAACCTCGGGCAGGACATGGTCTTCTTCGTGTTCTTCGCCTCGGCGGCGGCTTCGACCGCCCTCTTCTTTCATAGTGGGATCGCCGCGGAACGGTACTCACCCAAGCGACTGTTCATCGGGACCACGTGGATCCGCGCCGCGCTCATCCCGCTCTTCCTCTTGAGCGGGTACTACCTTGTGGGGCGGCCCGGGCTCATGGCGGCGATGATGATGGCCCTCAACGCGGGCATGGGGGTGGTCTGGGCCTTCACGAGTACCGCAAGCACCCTCTTCCTCCTCCGGCTTCTCAAGGGGGCCGGGAACAAGGGAAAGGCCCTGGGGATCTACAACGCGGTTGTCGGCTTTGGCGGGCTAATCGGTACGATATTCGGGGGTTGGCTCTACAATGTCAC
>JAKBKR010000296.1 GCA_021832495.1 bacterium
GGTTCGGAGAAACGTCCTCCAAGAGTCATTCCAAAACGCCTCATCAAATCCCTGCGCCAGATTGAGCGTGCAGTCGACCAGGTGATTGGCAGAGAGTGAGATCGAGGCGTACCCAGCCCCTCGTAGCCGACTTGCAAGGACGGGAAGGGCCGGATCAATAACAAGCGATCCGGCAATGCTGACCCCGTGCTCCCACGGATAGAGACCGGTGAAGAGGGATGCGTGGGATGGGACTGTCCAGGGTGCGACCGTGGCGACTCGAGGGAAGACGACACATTCTTTTGCGAGAGTCTGAAGGAAAGTAAGGCTTGCTTCCGGATGAAGGCCGCCCGGCAATTCCCTCGCCCGGACGCAATCGAGCACTACCACTACTATGTTGGGAAGTTCGCCTACGCGGTCCGACACAGATTCCCGGCCCAAGGCCCACCCTCATCCGCTCGACTGAGCCAACTCGACCGACAAACCAAACTCGGAAACTGGTGAGTGGTCACGAAAGCGTTCCCGCTCGAGCCAGGTGCTGGAAGTACAAGAACTTTCGGTCACCCCATCACTAGTTCGTTGGCTGTCGATGGTCAAATCCAGTCGGTTTTTACACTCCCGACGGAACGAAGAAGGTCGTCCCTGGGAAACTTCTCCCTTTCCTTGTGTTCCCTTCGGCTGCGCCCGCCGATGGTTGGCGAAGACTTCTGGCCTACGAGTGCCTTCGGGATTGAAGGACCCAATCAGAGAAGGCCCAAAGGCTGGGGGAGTTCCCGAAATTATGGACCCACCCCTCCCCCCTAGATGTGGTGCCCCATGAGTCTCCATACCCTTACAGTCTCTCCTGCGCCCCATGTTCAAGCGGTCAATGCAGATGATGCAATGACACATCTCGACGTGATCAAGGAATAGGAGCTCCTGTGAAATTGAATCGAGCCCCGTTAGGGCCGCGCACGGTAGTTTTCAGAAAAACTGCCGGAGCTCCCCTCATTGATTCCCAGCAATCAAAGGTGTCCCAGGCGTACGAAGGGGACCGTGTAATCGATATCGGCACGGTTAATGGATTGTCCACTCAAACGTATCCCCATGCCCGAAGACGGTCCGCGACTTGGATGGGTAGCGGCTCCCGGCCATCACCGTCCATCGCCTTGGCGGCCATTTCAGCAAAGTTCTGGAGACTCGAACGCTCATGATCATCCAGCTGCAAAACGGCCGGCTGGGCTACGCCAGGCTCCCCGACACTGTACACTTGAACTTGGGTATCAGCGCCACCTGCCACTACTACCTTCACCTCCCCACGATACACCGCGGCTTGAATCCGATTAAGCTCTACCCGTCGCTCTGGTGAAAGCGTGGCTCCCTGAAGTTGACCGAGTCCATCTGAAACGGCGAGTACTGGAGTTATCCGGTCCCGGTCTACGAGTTCCTTCATCGAAAAGCCCGACGTTCGCAACCGGTGAGGTTCTCCGAGTTCGTCCAAGATGGTCGGCACCACATCCACTAGGCTGGCCCAGCGAGAACATCGAGTCCCCCGGTTTTCCGCCTTAGGGAACTTCACGATCAGAGGAATCCGCACGATCTCTTCGGAGAGGTCCAACATGTGGTACAGGGTTCCGTGCTCTCCAAATGCTTGACCATGATCTGAAGTGATGACGACAAGGGAATCTTCCCATCGCCCAGATGCCTTGAGTACTCCAACGAGTGTTTGAATGCGTTGATCCATCGACCTTATGGACTCTCGATAGAGTCGATGGAGCAGCTCCAATTCGTCCTCGGATGCCGACCATTTCTTC
The DNA here is from genome assembly GCA_021832495.1 of bacterium. Classification (GTDB taxonomy): domain Archaea; phylum Thermoplasmatota; class Thermoplasmata; order Lutacidiplasmatales; family UBA184; genus JAJYEA01. The sequence continues at coordinate 1,773 of JAKBKR010000296.1, forward strand.
TCGAGCCATCCCTGCCGGTCTTGGCGTTGTCGGGCATACTGAAGCCATGCCCTGAGCCCCTTCACCACGGCCGGCGTGGAGAAATAGGGTTCATGTGCATCGATCAGATTCACGAAGCTGAACACGGGTTGTCCTTTTGGAACCTTCTTGAGTGCATGGGCTAAGTCGCCCTCGATCCAGGGTGCGGCAACTGGGTATCCAATATCCTCGGGAGTTCGTACCTTGCGGGCCAAATGGACCAAAATGTCGATTACCTCTGAATGTCGGCTCAAGCTTCCCTTGAGTTCGCCAAACAAAGGCGAGAAATCCCCGTGTCTCATCCGTTGTAGGACCAGATTGGGCGGGCCACTCCCATGCGGTCGAACCTTTTCCGACTCTAATCGCGGCCACCTTAGGAAGGGTTCCCACCAGCCTCCCCAGTGCGAGTAATCGAAACCCGAAGTGAGACCGAAGAAAGGGCTCACGAGAAAATTGCCCGAAACCGAAAGAGTCGCGTAACCCATGTCCCTCAACGTCTGGGCTATCGTGGGGATTCCCTTCAAAAGTACGTTCTCTCTTTGCATGTGGGCACCGTGCTCCCACGGATAGAGCCCGGTGAAAAGACTGGCATGCGAGGGGATAGTCCACGGGGCGGGAGCCACTGCGCGGGGAAACTGGACACAATCTCGGGAGAAAGCCGCAACGAACGGCATGGATTCTTCCTGAGAAATCTCGCGCCAAAAGTCACTGGCGCGCACGCAATCCAATACCACGACGAGGATGTTCGGTCGATGTTGGGATGCCATCAAGGAGCGCCGAGAGGGGATGGTTCGCCCGCTCCCCGGAAGACGGGAGGACTCGCGTACGTTTCCTTAACCCTGCTTGGGCCGTTCATGACTGTGCGAGACAAGACAATGGACACATGTGCTCTACCGTAGGATAGGTTTTAAACATTTTGGGCAAGTGGTCTTACCATGGACACTCCGGTCCATGTCTAGGGAGAGGGGCCTGATCTTCCCACCACCTTAAGAGCACCGTTTCCTCTAACATGGGGGAGACCATTTCGCACGCGCGAAACCACATGAAAGTCCCCCATTCGAAGGATGGAAGGTAATGGACGCAGGTGACGGGCAAGTAGCGGAATCATCACCGGAACCGAACGTCGTCCCTCTGCAGAACACCCGTTCGGTCCAGGAAACAGACTCGGTTCCCGTTCGCGTCGCACACCTAGGTCGGAAGATTCTGCAGGAACATTGGCTGTTCGGTGTCGTTCTATTGACGGGGGCCCTGGCCCAAGGGATCGTCACTCTTTATCTCCCCACGCAAATGGATGAGGGAGAATACCTCCAAGGCGCCATGCTCGTCGCTCGGGGGGGATTCCCCATGGTGACCTTTGCAGCCCGGGAACCGCTCCTGATGATCTACCTTGCGCTCGGTGTCACTGTCATGGGTCCGAGCCTCCTGGTCGCCCGCTTGCAAATCGTGCTTACGAATCTCGTCACGGCAGGACTGCTCTACACCCTTTGCCGACGAACAATCTCTCCCGATGGAAAGGTCATCGGCATACTGGCCGCTGGGGCTTACCTTTTGACCCCGTTCATGATGTACTATACTACAGTCGTATACGAG
>JAKBKR010000007.1 GCA_021832495.1 bacterium
GATCTTCAAAGGACCCATCGAGAGCGGAGGTCCCCGACACGCCTACCTGCTCAGGGAACTTACCCGAGAGCCTTCCCTGGCCGCCCGGTAGAGTGACTGAATGATCTCGACAACGCGCATCCCGTCCCTCCCGGACTCAAGATGGGGGGACATCGCACCCAACGAGCCGAGGAACTCGTGCGCCTCCCGCTTGAAGGACTGCTTCTCCGCCTTCGAGAAATCGAACGATTGCACCCTCTGGTCCTTTCCCACGACGGTCACCAGAGCGGCATCCCCTCGGCTGTCGATGGACATCCGACCCTCGGTGCCGTAGGCCTCCAGAAAGAAGTAACCGTTCCACTCGGTCCAAGAGGCCTGGAACAGGATTGGCATACCCTCCTTCCCCACGAGGGTCGCGAAGAAGTTGTCCTCGATCGCGTCCGGCAACTGGTGGAGGCGCTTGAACGACTGGCCCGAGACCTGGTCCACGTCGCCGAAGAGCCAGCGGCTGATGTCGATGATGTGAGGACCGTTGTCCATGAGGGTCCCTCCTCCGATGATGGCGGGGTCCTGGGACCAGGGTTCGGTCTTGAGGACCCATCCCTCGTGACCGATCCAACCGCGCGCAAAGAGGGGGCGACCGATGACTCCCTTCTCCACGAGCTCCTTAGCCTTCTCCACATTTTCGAAGAACCGCACGTTGGAGCCGACTACGAGAGAAAGCTTGCGGGACTCAGCCTCCCGCACCATCTCACGGGCATCCTCCACCTTGATGCTGAGGGGCTTCTCGCAGAAGACGTGCTTGCCAGCCCGGAGGGCGTGCAACGCGAGGGGGGCATGCGTGGAATTGGGGGTGCTGATAAAGATGGCGCCGACCGCGGGATCGTCGATGGCCCGAGTGGGGTCTTGCACCGCCCGGCATCCCAGTTCCTTGGCCAGAGCCTCGGCACGACCGAAGTCCGTGTCGGAAACGACCTCGAGGTGGGAGGAGGGGTGGGACGTTGTGGCGACGGCCCTTCGCTTCCCCATCCGACCACAGCCGATGACGGCGACCCCGACCTTCTTTTCCGACATCGCCTTACTTCCGTGAGAGGGAGACGATAGTGGCCGCTACCCGGCGCACTTCCTCCTCGGTCGTGTTGTTGCCGCTCGGGAGGTTCACTCCTTGGGTTGCAAGCCGATCCGCCACGGGGAAGCTTTGCCCGAGGTATCCCTTCGCGTAGATCTGCTGCTGGTGGATGGGGAGGAAGGCGGAACGGGTGTCGATTCCGGCCTCTCCCAGTTTTGTCATGAGGTCATCCTTGCTCATCCCGAACGCCGCTCCGTCGACCAGAATGGTGTACATCCAGTACACGTTCTTGGCCCACGGATGCTCCGGTGGCAGGGTGATCCCGGGGGTATTCTTGAGGAGCGAGTTGTACAGGGTGGCCACCTTACGGTGATGTTCGACGAACTCGTCCATCCGTTTGAGTTGCGCCAGACCCACCGCAGCTTGGAGATTGGTCAACCGGTAGTTGTACCCTATCCGATCGTGGATGAGCCACTTTCGACGAGTAATATCGTAGCCCTGGTCTCGCAGGGAGAGCACGGCGTTGGCGAGGGCGTCGTCGTTGGTGGTGACCATGCCACCTTCTCCAGTGGTGATGATCTTGTTCGCATAGAAGCTGAAGGCACTGATCGTCGCAAGGGAACCTACCGGGGTCCCCTTGTATTGCGCCCCGTGGGCCTCGGCCCCGTCCTCCAGTGTGGGGATGTTCCGGGGAGCGAGGACCTCCTTGAGCTCGTCCATCTGTACGGGATGTCCGTAGATGTGGACCGGCATGACCACCTTCGTCCGCGGAGTGAGCTTCGCCCTCACCTGGGCGGGGTCCATGTTCCACGTCGTCATCTCAGAGTCCACGAGCACCGGCTTCGCCCCGAGCTGGGTGACCACGTTCGCACAGGCGATCATCGTGAACGTGGGAAGGATGACCTCGTCGCCCGGCCCGACCCCGAGCGCAGCCAACGCCACATGCAGAGCCGTAGTGCCGCTCGTCACCGCGATGGCGTGCTTGGCGCCCACTTTCTCCGCAAACCCCTTCTCGAATTCGTTGATAAAGCGACCCTTGGAAGAGATCCAATTGGTGTTGAGACACTCCATGACGTTGGCCGTCTCGGCTGGGGAAAGTACCGGCGCCGCGATGGCAATCCGCTCGACTGCTACCATAGCTCATTTCCGACCTACGGACCCAACTATATAACGAAAACTGAACAATTGGGATTTGCCTGAGATATCATAAGACACGTGAGGCATGGGTGGTGTTGCCTACAGCCCTTTGGCGTTTTGTAACGGAAATATGTGGTTAATTCAGGTGATAAGCGTGGAAAGATGTAAGTATTCACGTGTCGTGCTCAGAGTGAAGACGTAGTTGTCGTTCTGCGGCTAGACATTCGAAGTTATTCTACAAACCATCGAGTCATTTCCTTGAGCCACATCTCCGTGGATTTTAGCTGAGGTCTCTTGACATCTCGCATCCGCCATCCCGCACTCCGTTGAGGGCGAACTAGCACAAGAGACTTTGGAGATCTCTCGGTCTCGTCGCCACCAACCGGACCTCTCACATCAACGGGGTCAGATCATGTGGGGTATGTCTGGCGAGTTCGTGCTGCTTGAGGTAAGCTTAGTCCCCTTCCTCGGGGTTCGACTTGCGGTTGTATCTTGGAGTTCGGTGCGCCTCCCGTGCTCTATCTTGGCGAGATCCCTCTTCGACGTATGGCGCCGGGGACATTGCCGGGGAACGTCGGGTTCCTCGTAAGTCTTAGTTCACGGGAAGAACTTTGGGATTCCCATGGGTCGTGGGAAGACTGAAGGTATACGTAACCATTTACGAATCTCCATTCGGTGAAGGAAAGCCTCCCCTATGGATAGCCCCGGGATTGGCCCATCGGTTGGCTCGTCCTCGGCTCAAGGCTGTTGCCACGCTTGGCGGATCTTCTGGATGCGGTAGTAGTACCACTCCCGAAACCGGATGCTGGGAATCAAGTTCGCCAAACAGACAATCCTCGCACCGATGGGATGCCGGGTCCGGCGAGTTCTCAGGGGTATCCGGAACGGAACCCGCCCCACAATCGGACGGGCGCGTTTTTCGAGTTGCGAGTAGGCTTTCGTGCCACGTCGGGCGAACACAAGCGTGTTCAGGGCATAGTACAGGGCGACCCGGTTGTCATGGGACACCGCCGGGCGCACTACGTCAAAGGCGTCATATCCCGCGGTCCGAAACAGATTCACCCAATAATCAGGCCATTGCTCGTTGACGTGATGCGTCCCACCCTGCCCCGGGATCGCGCCCGAGAAGCAGATGAGGTCCCCGTGCCGGGCGAGAGTGCTCACGAGGGGGACGGCATGCGACTCTTCCAGGTGTTCCGCGACCTCCAAGCAGATCAGGAGGTCGAAACGACGCCCCAGGTCAAAAGGCTCCCGCAGGTCATGGAACCGAAAGTGACTCGTAGGAATGAGGAGTGCGGCCTCGCGAGCCCATTCTCCCTCGATCCCGGTCACGTCTGCCACTCCCTGCCGCCGAAACTCGGCCAGGAAGCTCCCAAGACCGCAGCCCACGTCCAGAACGCTCTGGATGGGCATGAGTCCAAGAAGGAGGGGAACCATCGCCTCCGCGGATTCATTGGAAAATGTCGAGAATTCATCATAGAAGGCGGAGTCGTACGAAGGGTTCGCGGGGCATCGGCTTGCTCCCTGAGGAGAGGGGACGCTTTCTGGTGCAGAGGGTACCATCTTCTTCGAATGAGAGACTTTGGGTCACACCGGTTCGGGGGATATAACGGGGACTACGCCGGATGGTGTCCATAGCGTATCGATGGCCTCTCTCAGCCGCAGCTTGACCTCCTCCACCGAGACCGGGTGGTCCAGTTGTTTCTCCATGGAGGTCATAATCTTCCCCTCGAACCCGCACGGATGGATCCGTTCGAAGTAGTTGAGGTCCGTCGATACGTTGAGAGCAAACCCGTGGTACGTCACCCAATCCTGCACCGCGATACCGACCGATGCGATCTTCTTCTCCCCAATCCAGACCCCGCGCTTTCCATCCACCCGTCGGCCGACGAGACCGAAGGGCTCGATTGCGCGTGCGATCATCCCCTCCAAGGCGTGCACGAAGGCCCGTACGTCCCTTCCCATCGGAGTCAGGTCCACGATGGGATAGCCCACGATCTGTCCCGGCCCGTGGAAGGTGGCGAGACCGCCCCGCTCGACGCGGTAGACGGGTATCCCATCCACGGAATCCGCCTCCAGTCCTCCCTGCACTCCCACCGTGTAGACGGGGGGATGCTCGACGAGCAGGACGGTGTCCCCCCGCTTTCCCTCCTTGCGCTCGAGGCGGAAGCGTTTCATGAGGCTCCAAGCCTCCTCGTAGGAGATGCGGCCCAGGTCGATTACCTCAGCGGGCACCCTTCCTCACCGACACATGCATCGGCTCACCGAGCCAGAGCAGGGCGACCTCTCCCATGAGCTCGCCATAGGTGGGATGGGGATGGATGGTCCCGGCGATGTCCCGGACGGTGGCCCCCATCTCGATGGCGAGGGCCGCCTCGCTGATGAAGTCCCCGCACTCCGCACCGACGGCGTGTACGCCGAGGACGAGCCCTGTCCCTTCCTCCGCGACTAATTTCACGAAGCCGCGCTCCTCGTGGTTCGCATGGGCCCTCCCGAGAGCGGCATAGGGAAAGCGGACCTCCCGGGCCTTGATGCCCTTTACTTCGCAATCCGCCATGGTGAGCCCCACCGAGGCGACCTCGGGGACCGTGAAGATGACGGAGGGGACGACCTGGTAGCTCCAGCGGGAGGATAAACCGGCGACCGCTTCTGCGGCCACGATGCCCTCCCGGTAGGACTTGTGGGCCAGCATGGGAGGCCGCGCCACATCACCGGCCACGAAGATGTTGGGGTTGCTCGTGGCCATCCGATCGTCCACGACCGGGAAACCTTTCACGTTCAGGGCCACGTGCGCCGCCTCCAGGTTGAGGTGCCTCGTCTCGGGTCGCTTGCCGACGGTCATGAAGAGGACATCCCCCGCGACCTCGACGCTCCCGTCCTGGGTCTTGATGCTGAGGGTGACCCCCGAAGCGTCCTTGCGGAGCCCCTCCGCCTTCGCTGAGGTGAAGATCCGGACCTTCAGCGCCTCGAGCGCGCGCGTGACCTCCCGGACCAGGTCGGGATCAACCCCCGGAAGGAGCTGCGGCATCATCTCAACGATCGTGACCTCGCTCCCGAGCCGGGCGTAATGCTCCCCAAGCTCCACCCCGCTCACTCCACCCCCGAGGACCAAGAGCCGGGGTGGCACGTGGTCGAGATCGAGCATGTCCCGGGCGGTGAGGACCTGTATTCCGTCCGGTTCCATCCCCGAGAGCGCCACATGATAGCCCCCGGTCGCCACGATGGCGGCGCGGAAGCGGAGCTCCTCCTTTCCCTGCTCGGTCTCGACGAGCGCCCGGTCGGGCGCCACGAACGAGGCGGTCCCGTGGATCCACTCGGCTCCATTCGCCTTGAGGATGGTCTCGACCCCCTTGCGTTCCTTCTCGACGACCCCGGTCTTCCAGCGCTGCATCGCCACGACATCGAACGCGTGGTCGGCCATGGGGAGGCCCATCTCATCACCATGGTCCCGCAAGTGGCGATAGATCGAGGAGACATGGATGAGTGCCTTGGATGGGATGCACCCCCGGTTGAGGCACTCCCCCCCAAGGTATTCCCGTTCGATCACTGTAGCCTTCCGACCGAGCTGTCCCAGGCGGGCGGCGGCGATGTACCCCGCAGGGCCGCCACCGATGACGAGGACATCGACGTCCCGCGTCACGGGAAGTGGCCTCCCTGGTCCCGATCGAAGGTGTCCCGTTCCTCGGTAAGCGGCCAGACGGCCTCAGAAAGGGTGTCCCGGAAGAGCGTGTCCGGGGTGGGGGGTTGGGCCACCTCCGCCGCAGCGATCGCTCGGCGCAATTGGTCCTCGATCTCCTTACGCATCGCTTCCTTTTGTTCCGACGATAGCAATCCCAGTCGGTCCATGAGCTCTTCGAGCCGGGCGAGAGGATCGTGGGCCTGGGCCTCCTTCATCCAACCAGAAGGCACGTAGCGGGTGGGATCATCGGAAGAGGAATGGGGATTCATCCGATAGACGAGCGCCTCGACCATGCGGGGGCCATGCCCGGTCCGGATGTCCTCGAAGGCCCGTCTCAGGGTGGCGTAGACCCGGACAAAGTCCGTTCCGTCTATTCGCTCTCCTGGAATCCCATAGGCCTTGGACTTTTCCGCGAGCACGGGGACGGCGGTCTGCCTGCGCACCGGCACGCTGATGGCCCACTGGTTGTTCGCACAGACGAAGAGGACGGGAAGCTGGTAGACGCCGGCCAAGTTCATCCCGGCGTGGAAATCGCTCGTGCTGGTGGCTCCGTCCCCGAAGAAGGCCACGGTCGCCCCGGGATCGTTCCGGAACTTTTGTGCGTAAGCCGAACCGGCGGCCTGAACGATCTGCGTGCCGACCGTGCTCGCCATGGACACGTACGCCACCGGCCGTCCCGTCGGATGGCACGGCATCTGGCGGCCGAGCGAGGGGTCGAGCCCGTTCCCGAAGAGGTGGTGCACGTATGCTTGAAGGTCGAGGCCTCGGACGAGCGCCAAGAGCTGTTCCCGGAGTCCGGGGAAGACCCAGTCTTCCTCCCGCAGAAGGAGCGCGCATCCCACGTTCAGCGCCTCGTGCCCGGTCGCCGGTCCGTAGAAGCCGACCCTCCCTTGGCGTTGGAGCCCAAGGAACCGGGAGTCCATGAGCCGGCCGAAGAGCACCCATCGGTAGCCGCGGACGAGCATCTCTTTCCATCCATCGCCGAGAAGCTCGGCGAGGTCCCGCTCCCCATAAGGGAGCGGAAGGACACCCTCGGGAACTGCGGCCATGTCGCCTCCAGGCCTAGCGAAGCTCGAGCAGGAGCTGGTGGGGATCTTCGAGGCGCGCTTTCACGGCGGCGATGAACTGGGCCCCGTCGTAGCCATCGATCGCCCGGTGGTCGAGGGAGATGGAGAGGTTCATCATGTGGGCCACCCCGAACCCTCCATCGCTCTGGACGACTGGCCGCCGCTCGATCTTGTGGACCCCGAGGATGGCCACCTCCGGGTAGTTGAGGATGGGGGTCGCAAGCAGTCCTCCCAAGGGACCAAGGCTGGAGATGGTGAAGGTGCTGCCGGTGAGCTCCTCCCGGCTGAGCTTACCGACCCGGCCCCGGGTGGAAAGGTCCTCGATCTCCTTGGCGATGGTCGAGATGCTTTTCCGGTCCGCGTCCCGGACCACGGGGACGATGAGCCCGTCCGGCGTGGCCGTCGCGATCCCGATGTTGTAGTAGTGGCAGACCACAATCTCCCCCTTCTCGTCATCCATATAGGCATTCAGGCGGGGAAATTCCTTGAGCGACTCGACCACGGCCTTGGTGATGAAGGAGAGATAGGTGAGGGGAACGCCCCGCTCCTCGAACTTCTTCTTGGCCCGTTCCCGAACCCGCACGAGTTCCGAGACATCGAGCTCCTCGACGTACGTGTAATGGGCTGCATGGGATTTCGCAATGCTCATGTGCTCCGCGATCACCCGGCGTAGTCCCCGGATCGGTATGCGTTCTTGGAGCGGGGGGGCGTTCCCTGCAGTCGGGCCCGGGGAAGGAGCCGTGGGGATCTTAGGGGCCGGTAGCGGAGGTGTTCTGACGGTGGCTGCCGGACCTGAGGGTGGGGGAGGCGCCGGAGCGGTGGTCGACCCGCCGCGGTGGAATCCTTCCAGGTCGCCCTCGGTGATCCGCCCGCCGGGCCCCGTCCCCTTCACCTGACGAAGGTCGATCCCCAGTTCATTCGCCCTACGCCGAACGGCGGGGGTCGTGATGATGCGGTCGTTCGCAACGGGGCCTGGAGCAGCCGCTCCCGTCGTGGGAGGGGGTCCCGCAGGCGCGACCTGGGTCTGGGACGGAGGAGGGGCCGCCTTGTCGGCCGTCTCAAAGGTGATGAGAAGTCCTCCCACCTTGACCATCTCGCCCTCCTTGGCGTGGATGGCGAGCACCTTGCCTTTCACGGGGCAGGGGATCTCAACGTTCGCCTTGTCCGTGAGGACGCTCATGAGGGGCTGGTCCTCCACGACCGAGTCGCCCACCTTCACATGCCACTTGACGACCTCACCCTGCGCCACGCCCTCTCCGATGTCGGGAAGCCGGAACTCGTACGCCATGGTGCTCTTGCCTCGGGCCGCGCCTACGTTGCGCTGGCGGTCCTCTCGATGCCGCGGGCGATCCGGTCGACGCTCGGAAGATAGAGGTTCTCCAACGTGTACGGGAAGGGGGTGTCATAGCCAGTCACCCGGAGGACGGGGGCCTTCAAGCTGTAGAGGCAACGTTCAGCGATCATGGCCGAGATCTCCGCTCCGAAGCCCGAGAACTTGGGGGCTTCATGCACGACGACGGCCCTACCGGTCTTCTCGACCGAACCCACGATCGCGTCCACATCGATTGGAACGAGGGTGCGGAGGTCGATGACCTCCGCGTGGATGCCCATCTTCTCGACGACGTTTGCCGCTTGAACGCACTGGGGCACCATGGCCCCGTAGGCGAAAACGCTCACATCCGAGCCCTCCTTTGCGATCCGGGCTTTGCCGAAGGGCACCCGTGCGTCCCCCTCGGGGAGTTCGCCGGTGGCCGTCCGGTAGATCCGTTTCGGCTCGAGGAAGATGACGGGGTCCTCATCGAAGATCGCGGTCAGGAGCAGCCCCTTCGCATCAGCTGGGGTCGAGGGGATGACGACCTTCAGCCCGGGGGTGCTCGTGAAGAGCTGCTCGGTGCTCTGGGAATGGTAGAGGCCCCCCTTGATGCCACCGCCATAAGGGGTACGGATCACGAGGTGGGAAGGGAACTCGCCCCCCGAGCGATAGCGGAACTTGGCCGCCTCGCTCACGATCTGGTCGAACGCCGGATAGATGAAATCCATGAACTGGATCTCGGCCACGGGCTTGAGGCCCTGGAGCGCCATACCGATGGCCATTCCCACGATTCCGTTCTCGCTGAGGGGTGTATCGATCACCCGTTTTTCCCCGAACTCCTTGTAGAGACCATCGGTGGCGCGGAAGACGCCCCCATTCACTCCAACATCCTCGCCCAAGACGATGACGTCGGGGTCCTTGGCCATGGCGATCCGCAGTGCCTGGTTGACCCCTTGGATGAGCGTGGCCTCCGTCATGCCCGGAGCACCCCCTCCTTCAGCAACTCCATGAACTCGGACCGCTCTTCTTCTAGGATGCGCCAGCGGTCATGGAAGACATCGTCAAAGAGCGTCTCGGGAGACGGTGGGGGCGATTTCTCCGCCGCCTCGATGGCCTCCTGGACCTGTTGCTTGGTCTCCTCCTCGATCTTATCGATGCCGGCCTCGTCGATCCATTTCTTGGCGACCAGGAAGTCCCGCAAGTGCTCTATCGGGTCCTTAGCCCGCCAAGAGGCGACCTCCTCCTGCTTCCGGTAGCGCGAGGGATCGTCCGAAGTGGAGTGCGGGCCCATGCGGAACGTCACCGCCTCGATGAGGGTCGGTCCCTTCCCGGCGATGGCCCGCTGGCGGGCCTCTTGGACGGCGCGGTAGACGGCGATGAAGTCATTCCCATCCACCTGCACCCCCGGAAAACCGTAGGCGTCCGCCTTCGCTGCTAGGGAGGCGCTCCGGGTCTGCTTCTCCCGGGGCAAGGAGATGGCCCAGCCATTGTTCTGGCAGAAGAAGATCACCGGGAGGTTGAGCACCCCGGCAAAGTTCATGCCGGCATGGAAATCGTTCGAGCTCGTCGCTCCGTCTCCGAAGAACGGCACGCTCACGACCTTCTCTCCCTTGTACACCGAGGCTTGGGCGATCCCGGCGGCGAGGATGATCTGTGTGCCCACGGGGCTTGACGCCGTCACGTACCGGAAGGCCCTGTACCCGTAATGGCAGGGCATCTGCCGCCCCTTGAGGATGTCCGCGGCATTCCCATAGAACTGGTCGAAGAGGGTCTTGAGGGGGATGCCCCGGGCGAGCGCAACCCCGATCTCGCGGTACGCCGGGACGATCCAGTCCTTGGGGTCGAGGGCCAATCCGCAACCCACCTGGGCTGCCTCTTGGCCGTTCATCGGGACGTAGAACCCAATACGCCCTTGGCGCTGGAGGTTGACCCCGCGCTCGTCGGCCGCTCGTCCGAGCGTCATGAGACGGAACGCCCGCAACAACGTCTCCTTGGGCACGTCCGCGTCCTCGCTCATGTTCCCTACGGCGAGGCGATTGCGGCGAGCGTTATAACAGTTTATGCGGGCAAAGCGCGAATGACGTATTTCTTCGAACGGAGCGGTCCGACGCCTCTCTCCGCAATCAACATCTCAGGCAGCTCAAAGCCTTCGGGTTCCGGGAAAGTGAACCATGGGTTCTCACGGGCCGACGGCAAACGCTTGCGCTACAGATTCAGTTAGAGGAGGGCTCCTGCGATGAGCCCGGATCTTTAGTCCCGGGACGGGGAACGCTCCCGAGGCACCGTTCGTCTTCCGGACTCCGAGGCGGGAACGGCGGGAGGTGGAAGTGAGTTCCGCTCCATCCGAGGACGCAACGCGCTAGAGCTTTTCTGACACACGGGCGGCCGCCTGCGTCGCCGCCTCGATGGCATTCATAATGCTCGTTCGGAAGGCACCTTTCTCCAGTTCATAGATCCCGGCGATGGTGGTTCCCGCGGGGGTGGTGACAAGGTCCCGGAGTTCCGCCGGATGGACCCCCTTTTCCCGCAACAGATCTGCCGTACCTGTGAGGGTCTTCGTAACGAGCTGGAACGCGATGTCCCGGGGCAAGCCCACCTTCAAGGCTCCGCTCACCATCGCATCGATCAGGATCGCAATGTACGCCGGACCACTCCCGCTCAATGCCGTCACGGCATCCATCATTTCCTCCGGGACTTCGAGGCTCTCCCCAAACGTGGCGAACAGGCGCCGTACCACCCGAAGGTCCTGGGGCCGTACCCCCGGCCCCGAGCTGTATGCTGTGATGGCCTTTCCCACGCTGGCCGCCACGTTGGGCATGGCCCGCACGATACGCGCCCCGGGGAGCACAGCGTGGATCTTCTCAAGGGAGATCGCCGCCATGACGGAGATCACGAGTTTTCCTTCTGTCACATTCGCGATCTCGGGCAGGAGGTGCCGGGCATCCGCCGCTTTGACGGCGATGAAGACGACATCGGAGGCCGTGACCGCCGCCCGGTTGTCCCGGGTGCCCAACCACTTTCCCATGGAGGACCGGGAAGGGGTCAGGTTCCTCCGTGTGACATACACCTTTGTGACCGCGGAGGACCGCATCACTCCGCGTGCGATCGCATCGCCGATCTTTCCCGCCCCCAGCACGGCTACTTTCACGTCGATCCCTCGGGCCGTGGGACGGCTCGGTGGGTAATTACCTTACCCGAGGGAGCGGGGAAACTCCGGCTCTCCGGAACCCTGAAATGCGGTCCCGTGCTCCCGGTGGGACCATGTGGAGGTTGCCAAAGAACGTCAGGGAAGGCCGGCTCGAAGCGGGGGGAGTGAACTTTCGGTATTTGGAATCGGGCCCACAGTCCTCCGCAGCCCGGTCCATCCTACTCCTCCATGGCTTCGGCGCCCGGTCGGAGATATGGCTCCGCCTGCTCAAGGACCTGCCGCCCGATTGGCAGGTAGTGGCCCCGGACTTTCCCGGACATGGGAACTCGTCCCCGCTGCCGGGAAAGTCCCGTACACTCCCGGAGTACCATCGGGCCCTCGCCGCATTCCTGGAGGCCAAATTCCCCGGAAAGGTCACCATCGTGGGCAGTTCGATGGGGGGCGCCCTGGCAACGCTTCTTTCCTTGTCGCACCCGAACAAGGTGGACCGGCTTGTCCTCGCCGGCGCCTCAGGACTTACGCCCAAGCTCCCGGGGAAGACGGTCCGGTTGTACTTCCCATACATTCTTGGAACCTACTTTGGTGCCCCGGGGGAGGGCCGGTTTAGGTCCTTCCTCACCAAGGGGGTCTTCTTCGACCCCAAGTTCATCGAGGACCGCTGGCTCAAGGTCCTCGTCGAGGAGTGGAAACCGCGCCCACGGCGGATGGCCTACGTCGCCACGGCGAACGCATTACGGAGGCCGGACGCCTCGGTCGCCTCGTCCCTAGGGAAGGTCCGGGTCCCAACCCTCCTCCTGTGGGGGAAGAACGATGCGCACTTCGATTGTGCGGAGAACGAGGCGGCCGCCCGGGCCATCCCGGGCTCCCGCTTCGTCCGCTTCGAGAACTGTGGCCACTTGCCCATGGTCGAGAAGTACTCGGAGTCCCTCGCCGAGCTCAAGGGCTTCCTCGGATGAGCCAGGAGGTCCTGCTCGGCCTCGATATCGGGACCACTTCGATCAAAGCGTTGGCGATCACGCCGACCGGGCGTCGGGTCGCTTCCTATGCGCAGCCAGTCCCGACGCTCCATCCGCAGGATGGCTGGTCGGAACAGGACCCGAGGGTCCTCGCCCAGACCGCCGTCACGGTCCTTTCCCGTATCACGCGGACCCGTCCGGTGCGCGCGAGCCACATTCTGGGCCTTGGCCTCACCAATCAGCGTGAGACCACGCTTCCCGTAGATGCCACCACGGGTGAGCCCTTGTCGAACGCGATCCTGTGGCATGACCTCCGGACCCTTCCCCTCGCCGCATCCCTAGGATCCGGTGGCTGGTTCCGCCGGCTCTGGCGGCGTGGAGGGATGCCGCTCACGAACTACCCCTCGGCCACCAAGATGGCCTGGTTGCTCCGGCATTCCCGTCCGGTGGCACGCGCCGCTCGAAGGGAACGGTTGCGTATGATCACTGTGGATTCCTGGGTCGCGTACCAACTGCTCGGTGGGGTGCTGGGAAGCGCTCCCTTCATCACCGACCCCTCCAACGCCTCCCGTACACTCCTCCTCGACCTCAGTACCGGGCGGTACGACCCCCAGGCGCTCCGGCACTTTGGCCTCCGCCGGGAGTTCCTGGCCGAGCTTCGACCCTCCTGGGGTGCGGAGCTCGGGAATGTGCCCTTGCCCGGCCCGTCCAGCCGCGGGTCCATCCCGCTGCTTTCCATCTTGGGTGACCAACAGGCGAGCTTGCTCGGGCTCTCGACCCTTCTCGGGGGAGACGCCAAGCTCACGCTCGGGACGGGTGCCTTCCTTCTCGCGCGGGGAGAATCTCAGGGGCCACCGGACCGGTCCGGGGTCCTCCGCACGATCCTTTGGCACCCCCGAGGGGAAGTGCCCGAGATCGGGATCGAGGGGTCCGTGGGGGCGGCCGGTAGCTTCATCGATTGGCTGGGCAAGGGGGGGCTTGGGATCTTCGAGAGCCTCGGGGAGATCGAACGCCTCTCGGCGCGTTCGCGGCACGGAAAGGAGGTCTTCGTGCCGGCGCTTTGCGGCCTCTTCGCTCCCCATTGGGAGATGACGGCGCGCGGAATCTGGACCGGGATCGATCTCAGCACCCGCCGGGCGGACTTGGCCCGGAGCGCGCTCGACGGGCTGGCCCACACGGTTGCCGACCTCGTGGACGCCGTCGAGCAAGGCATGGGCCGTACCCTCTCCCCATTGCTCGTGGATGGGGGACTCTCGCACTCGGGGCCGTTGCTCCAACAGATCGCCGACCATTCGGGCACTGTCCTGCGGAAGAGCCCCGAGCCCGATGCCACGGTCTTCGGCGCTGCCTTGGCGGCGGGGCTCGGGATCGGCGCCCTCCCCCGTGACGTGCAGGCACCCTTGCGTCGCGGAGGCCCCCGGGGGCCAATCATCCGTCCGCAGGTCGACCATCGGGAGCGGTTGCGAACACGTCGTGCGTGGAGGCACGCGTTGGATCAGGCCTTTCTTCTCACGAAGAGGCACGCGGGTCCGGGGGTGGTTCGCCATCCGGACGCTGTGCGTTCCCAGACCTGGATCTCCGTGTAGTCGCGTTCGGTCTCGACGGGGACAACGGCGATCCCTTCGGGTCCCAGTTGGTCGAGCCAAGGTTCTCCCGCGGGCGGTGGGCCCGCGTACGAGACGATGATGCGGTCGAAGGGGGCAAGGGTCGGCGCGCCATTGAAACCATTCCCCGGAACGATTCGCACCGGTCCCGGCTCACGTCCGGGGATCGAGACCGTGGACCGGGCCCCGCGCTTCACTCCCCCGCCGATGTCGGTGGACGCCGCCGTGTGCGGGGATCCGACGACCGGGATGCCCAGCCTCACCAAAGTGCGGAGGGAGCGTTCGACCAGGCTTTCCTCGTACTCCACCCCAACGACGAGGCCTTCCGGTCCGACCAGCAGCGATGCGATCGCCACAAGGTACCCGCTGCCGCTACCGAGCTCCATCACCCGTTGGCCGGGTCGGATCCGGGCAAGAGAGAGCTGCAGGGCTACCATGTGGGGGGCCGAGACCGTGGCCTCCGGACCGATGGGTAGGGGCGTATCCACATAGGCCGTCGGCCAGAACCCCATCGAAACGAAGCGATGGCGCGGGATCCTCCGCATCGCCGAATCCACGAGAGCATCCCCGGTACGCAACGAGGCTACGAGCCGGGTCGCCTTGGCTCCCCAGTCCGGGAACGCGGGGTCGAAGTACACGGACCTACCCCTTGAAACCCTGCCCGATCAGGTACACTTCGGAGGATTGGGAGCGGGAGGCCTGGGGCTTCGTCACCTGCAGGCGTTCAAAGCGAGGGGCGAGCTCACTCCGGAGCTCCCCCGTCATGTCCCCGTCGAAGAGCTTGGCGACGAAATGGCCTCCTTTTCTGAGCGTCGTCTGGGCCAGGGCAAAAGCGCTCTTGACGAGGTCTACGCTCCGGGCGTGGTCGGTCGAGTAGTTGCCACTAATCGAGGGGGACATGTCGGATAGCACCACGTCGAACGGTTCGGGGCCGAGGCGTTCCCTCAGGGCGGGGTCCCCGACCCGTCCGCGGAGGAACGTCACGCCCTCGACGGGCTCGAACGAGCGCATGTCCACCGCAACGACCGTTCCACGCCGACCCACGAACCCGCTCGCCACCAGGCTCCATCCCCCAGGGGAGGCTCCAAGGTCGAGCACCCGAGCGCCTTCCGGGATCAAGTGGAACCGGTCTTGGAGCTGACCCAGTTTGAACGCGGCGCGGGAGCGCAGCCCGCCCCGCTGGGCCGCCCGGTAATAGGGATCCCTTCGCCGCTCGTTGACCCACCTTCTCGCCATGCTTGTCCACCAAGGAGCGGTGGCCAGAAAAGCACTCGCCCGTGCGGGGCGGTATTGTACCGATAGGCTTTTGCCACCCGGGACTTGGTCGGACGGGGAACCCGACATGTCGGAGGACTTGGACCACTGGAAGCACGCACTCGAAGCGCAGCGAAGGCAAAAGGACTGGTATTTCAAGAACGCTCCGGACTCCCCGATCCCGGCCGAGGCCCGCTCCGGCTTCTCGGCGCTCCAATACTTCGCCCCGGACCCTGCCTACCGCATCGCGGTACGCTTGACACCCGTCACGGGCGCCGAGCCGTTCACGATGGCCGTGTCGCAAGGGAGCCCAAGGGCGATGATCAAGAAGGGGTACTTGGACTTCGAGATCGATGGCAAGAAGTACCGGCTGTTCGCCTACGGCCCGGCCCACGACACCTCCCACGATTCCCTCTTCGTCCCCTTCCGGGATGGCACTTCGGGAAAGGAGACCTACGGAGCCGGGCGCTACCTTGACCTCGAATACAATCCGGGAGGGGAGTACTTACTGGACTTCAACCTAGCCTATAATCCGTACTGTGCCTACAGCGAGAACTACTCCTGCCCCCTTCCCCCGGCGGAGAACTGGTTGAAGGTTCCAATCCGCGCGGGCGAGCGCAGCTTCCACTAACCCCTAGTTCCGTGCGGGTCAGAAATCGACAGGCTTCCCTTCCCAGGCGGACTGGAATATCCGCTTGAGGTCCGCGCTGCTCGGGACCCGGGGGTTTGCGGTCACACAGGTGGACTGGTCCGCGCGGGTGACGAGCTCGGGCAGTGCGCTCTCGAACGCTTCGGGCGTGATCCCTCCGATCTCGCGGATACTCCCCGACATTCCGATCCCTTTCCAGAGCTTCCGGACGGAGGCAGAGAGTTCCCGGGCGTCCCTCACTACCGATTCGCCCAACACGGGGGCGAGGCGGGCGAACTTCTCCTTCGCCGCCGGGAAGTTGTACTCGATCGCGTACGGGAGGAACGTCCCCACTGCCCGGCCATGGGGAACATGGAGCACGGAGCCCAAGGCGTGGCCGAGCGCGTGCCCCACCCCCACCTGGGCATTCCCGAAGGAAAGGCCCGCCATCGTCGCCGCGTAGTGCACGGATTCCCGCGCCTCGGCGTCCTGGCCATCCTTGACGGCCCTCGGCAGGTCGCGATAGAGCAGTTGTACCGCCTCCTTGGCGAAAGCATCCGAGAAGGGATTCGCCCACTCCGACGAGATCGATTCGATCGCATGGCAGAGGGCATCCGCCCCCGTGTCCGCGGTGAGCTTGGGTGGCATCGTGGCGGGTAGCATCGGGTCGAGCACGGCCCACTCTGCGATGAGTTGACGGTGGGCGAGCTCGAGCTTGGTCCCCCCCTCGCCCTCGGTGAGGATCGTGGCCCATGTGGTCTCCGACCCGGTGCCGCTCGTGGTGGGGATCTGGATGAGGCGCGCCTTCTTTCCCAAAGTCATCTCCACGAGGGGGGTGAGTTCGTATACGGTGAGATCGGGGCGCTCGTAGAGGGCATAGATCGCCTTCGTCACGTCCATGGCGCTACCCCCCCCCAAGCCGACGATGAGATCCGGTTGGACGTTCCGTGCGACCGCAACGCCTTCCAGCACCCGGGAGACGAGGGGTTCCGGGTCGACCTCACCGAATACCTCCACCTCGGCCCCGGACTTCCGGAGCTCCTCCACGATCCGTCCGTGGGCCCCTGACTGGACGAGGAAACGGTCGCAGACGAGCAGCGCCTTCTTGGCGTTGAGCGATGCGAGGAACTCCACCGACCCGGGACCGAAGACCAGCTTCGGGCCGGTGAAGAACCACATCAGGCGTATTCCGTTGGGATCTTCGTGGCGGTCTCCACGAGCTCTTTGGCCGCCCGGGTGTACCGCATCACCTTCATCATGTTCCCGCGAAGCTTGAACTTGCCGCCCAAGAGCCCCTTAATGGGGTCGATCTGCTTGGCGATCAATCCCTTCCAATTGCTGTAGAGCCCCTCGTAGGTGAAGTCCGCGGTCTTCTCCGTGGGACTGCTGAGCATCTGGGCTCCCCGGCACTTGCCATGCCATAGGTCGAGGTAGAATGCCGCCGGGGCCGTGAGGTTGCCATCGGGGAGAACGAGAAAGATGAAATCCCCCTCCCACGTCCGGGCCGCATCCTCGTAGGCGGCGTTCTGGTTCACGAGCTCCTTGAACTGGTCGATCCACTCCTGCGACGGGAATTTCACCATGCCCCGGCGAAAACGGGAAACGATAAAAAGGGAGCGATGGGCCCTGCCCCCGCGGCTTGGCCGAGCCGAACTAGGGATAGAACTCGGTCGGAACCTTGCGGGCGATCACGACGAGCTCGTTCGCCGCAAAGGGGCTCCCCCGGCTCAGGAGGTTCATGACGTTGCCGTCGATGCGGAACTTACCGCTGACGATCCCTTGCGGGGCTTCAAGGTCCCCCTGCAGGAGCTTCATCCAATCCGTGTAGCGGCCCTTCCAGATGTAATCCGCTTTCTTCTCGAACGGGGGCGCCATGAGGGCCACGCTGCGGCACGATCCGTGCCAAAGGTCCGCAAAGACCCCCACCTCCTGCTTGAACTTCGGGTCCGGCTCGACCACGAAGATGAACGTGCCCTCCCATCGTTTGGCCGCGTTGCGGTAGGCCTCGCTCTCGTTGATCCCCTTCTGGAAGAGCTCGATCCACTCCTGGGACGGGAAGACTGCCATGTTTGGGCACCGCAGGGATGAACCTTCTAGATAATATACTCTCGGGTCGATGCTGGGGCATTGTGAGGTACGCTCCTGCCTGGGCGGTGCTCCTCGTGGTGAGCACCCTCTTCCTTGGGTTCTCGCTCGTCTCTTATCCGGTGGACCATGCCGTGCATCTTTCGGTGGCGACTTCCCGCGGAGCCGTCCTTGCTCCGTCCCCCTCCGGACCCTCGCTGCTTCCGGCGGTGTCCCTCCCGACCGGGGCAGGGCCGGATGTGGCACCGAGTCCGGCGCCCCGAATGCCTACGGTCCGCACTGCGATCAACGGCACGGTCAACCTCACCGGTACACTTCGGAGCAATGACACCTACCTTACCGGGGATGTGGTGGTCTCGGGCTCGACCACGACCACGGGATTCACCACCACGACAGGCACCGCCACCTACGGTCCCACCCTCGTACAAGGTGCCCTTTCGATCACCGGGAATAGCTCGACGCAAGGGTCGATACTGACCACGACCCCGGGCTCGTCCGTCTACATCGATCCCCCTTCTTCCGCCTCGACCGCAACAATGTCGTTGATCGGGAACGTATCCATCGGCGATCCGGCGGATACCTTCCTCCTCACCTCG
>JAKBKR010000297.1 GCA_021832495.1 bacterium
CAGATGGGACGAGTTCCAGTGCTTCACCACTGGTTGGCCGCAGGTCGACACCACGAATGCCGCCACGGTCGAGACGTTGAACGTCGGGAAGGGGGCGCCACCCGTTCCGCACAGGTCCACCCCGTCCCGTGCCCCGGGAACGTCGAACGGTATGGCAAGTTTCCGGAGCGTGCGGGCGAACCCGAGGAGCTCCTCGGCTGTTTCCCCCCGTTCCGCCATCGCGGAGAGCAGGGCTCCCGCTTCGTCGATGGTGTAGCGGTTCTCGCACAGGGCCCCAGCGAGTTCCGCTGCCTCCTCCACGGTTAGACCCTTCGGGGATCGCACCCGCTCGAGGAGGTCCTTCCGGGCGGCGTCTCCCGTCATCTCCGGGCCTCCTTGAGGAAGTTGCGGAGCAGCGTGCGCCCGTTTCGGGTCAGGTACGACTCGGGATGGAACTGGACCCCGTGGATGGGATACCGACGATGGGAGAGCCCCATGAGGACGCCGTCCTTCTCTTCCCAGCTCTGCTCGACGAGATCGGTCGGGAGCGAGCCGCGCTCCACGACAAGGCTGTGGTAGCGGGCGGCGCGGAAGGGGTTCGGCACCCCGGAATAGAGGCCGCCCCCGGCATGCGAGACGAGCGCCGTCTCTCCGTGGCACGGATACGGGGCCCGGACGACCCGGCCGCCGAAGAAGGCACCGATGGCCTGGTGGCCAAGGCAGACCCCCAGCGTCGGGACCGTCCGGGAAAGGCCCGCAAGGAGTCGGGGCGTGACCCCCATGAGGCCCTTCTCCGAAGGATTCCCCGGACCCGGCGACAGGACGAGGGCATCAGGGTCCTCCTTTCGTACGGCGGACAAGGGGACCCGGGAACGGAGGGTGACCACGTCCGCTCCCAGCCCCCCGAGTGCCTGGGCCAGGTTGAAGACGAAGGAATCCTGGTGGTCGATGAGGACAACCTTCTGCATCTTCGGAGGAGATCCGGTGATCCTGGGGGGACCGGTCCCGTCCCCGGACCATCGGACCCGGCTACATAACGGTGACCCGGCCGGAGAAGGAAGGTCGCTCTCTAGGGTGGTTTATATCTCTCCCTCCGCCTTCCCACAAGGGAAGAAGAGTGCCCGACGCCGACCCCCGAGAGCATTTGTCGCCAGGGAAAGGGGAGGCCCTGACCCGACCCGGCCATCTTACGGTCAGTGAGTTGAACTCGACGGTCCGCCATGTGCTTCAGGGCGAACCCGGGCTCCAAGACGTATGGGTCCTGGGCGAACTCTCGAACCTCCGACCGTCCCCCAACCGACATGCCTATCCTACGCTGAAGGACGGTACCGCGGAGGTCCGGTGTGTCATCTGGGCCGGAACTCTGGCCACATTGTCCTCCGACATCCGGGAGGGGGAGAAGGTGCTGGTACACGGTTCGGTGGATCTGTACCTGCTGAGAGGCACCTACCAACTGAAGATCGACGCCATCCGAAAGTACGGGATCGGGGATCTCTATGCGCAACGTGAGGCACTCAGGATCCGGCTGAAGTCCGAAGGCCTGTTCGACCGGAAGCGTCCCCTGCCGCGCTTCCCGGAGACCGTGGGAATCGTGACGTCGGAGACGGGAGCCACGCTCCGGGACATGTTGCGTATCCTCGGACGACGCTTCCCGTCAGTGCGGGTCGTACTGATCCCAGTGCTGGTGCAAGGGGTGGATGCTCCGGCCGACATCGTAGCCGGGATCGAAGCGGCAAACCGGCTGACGACCCCAAGGCCCGAGGTCCTCCTCGTTGGCCGGGGCGGAGGGAGCATCGAGGACCTTTGGGCTTTCAATGACGAGGCCGTGGTTCGTGCGATCTTCCGCTCGGAGATACCCGTTGTCTCCGCCGTGGGTCACGAGACCGACGTCACCCTCGCCGATTTTGCCGCCGACCGCCGGGCCGCCACGCCTTCCGAGGCGGCCGAGATCGTGGTCCCGGATGCCGAGGAGCTGCTGCGCCATCTCCGTCAGTCCACCCAGGCTCTCGCCACTGGGCTTTCGAACCGGCTGAAGGATGCAAATCAGCAGACCGATCAGTGGGCGGAAGCACTTTGGACCTCGGGGAGAGCCTTCCTCGACAGTTGGAAGACGTAGGTCGAACAGAAGGAACAACTTCTGCGTTCCCTCAATCCGCGACTCGTCCTAAAACGAGGGTATGCCTTCGTCCGCAGGGATGGGGAAACCGTGAAGAGCGCGGCGAACCTCCACCCTGGTGATTCGGTGGAGATCGTGATGCACGACGGGGAGGTGCAGGTGCGCGTCCAGGAATCGCGGACCCGTGCCGGTACGGACTCCGGAGAGATCGCCCATGAGTGACGCCGCATCGGGGGTCCGCCCATGGAAACTTGAGGAGAGCCTGAGCCGGCTCGAGGAGATCGTGGTCCGGTTGGACCGGGGCGAGTTGACCCTAGAGGAAGGGCTGACACTCTACGAGGAGGGGACCCTCCTAGTGAAAAGAGCACGGGAGGCGTTGGAAGAGGCCCGCCTCCGAGTGGAACGCCTGAACCGAACCACCGGTCTGTTGGAGCCCGGGCAGAATCTGGTCGGTCTGTCCGAAGACGCCGACTGATCACCGGTCTGGAAGCTAACGGACGCGCGACCGGAAGAACCCTGCGGTGTCCTCGTCGACGCAACAGAGATAGCATCCCTTCATGCCCCGGGTGAGAAGCACCCGGTAGGTGTGCTTCACAAGCTCTGTGAAGCGCTCCTTGGAGCGAGCGACGGTGCTGTCGTAGGAATGCTCTGGGTGTCCGCTCCACCCCCCTTTTTCCACATCGTAGTGGAGGTCACGGCCGAAGATGACCCCGACGTAGTCGAACTCGAAGCCTTGGGCGGTGTAGACGCATCCCACTTGATCGATACCCCCGGGTTCGAAGGCCCAGGTCTTGGCGCTCGGGATTCCTTTCGCCAATCGCCCCGAATCCGGTTTGGCGTTCCACGGCCGACGGAAGTCGCCCACGACCACATCCTCCTCGAGCGTCCCGTCAGGTCGGGGAGCGGACCACGGCCAGCAGAACCCCGCCGTCATCCGGGCCGAGTATCCCTCAGCCGCCCGGGCGCGTATTTCCATCTCCATCGCACGGGGGGTGTCGAAGATCCGGAAATCAAAGTTCTGCTCTCGGCTCCAGATAGGGGTGGCGGTCTCGCGGAGCCCGAGGGAGTGGTCGACCCACTGCACAAAACCCTCGGAGCCCGCACAGCGGAACTGAATCTGCAGCTCGTAGTCGAAGATGCGGCACCCTTGCCGTTTAGCCTCCTCCCGGAGATAGTGCGAGGAGCCGATCTCGTCCGGCCGGACGACCTGGTCGTCGTCAAGGAAGAACACCGCCACCTTGGCGGCGGAGAGAA
>JAKBKR010000298.1 GCA_021832495.1 bacterium
GGTCCACGCCATCGAGGTGAGGGTGACCGCGAGGGGGCGCCCTCTCCATCTCTCCTCTCACATGCTGCGCCGCTCGGGGGCGACCATGCTGGAAGAGAGCCTCCTGGAGAGCCCCAGCGCCTCGCGCGACGGGGTCTACCGCACGGTCCAGGAGTTCCTGCGGCACGAGAACCTCGCCACGACGATGAAGTACCTCGAGTCCAACCCTCGTCGACAGAAGAGGGCCCTCGACCAGTACGGGATGGCCTTCCCTTGGGTCACCACCCCGTGAGCGCCCGGCCCTCCCTGTGGGGCTCTCCACAAGGGTTATCCAAGGCAAGGATTATCCAGTAACTGGATAATATGCGATTCTACGACCGCGAGAAGGAGCTGGAGGCCCTCGAGCGCATCGCTTCCCACCGTGGGGCGTCCCTCGTGGTCCTCACCGGACGCCGGCGCGTGGGGAAGAGCCGTCTCGTGGGTCAGTTCCTACAGGGACGGGACGCCGTCAGCGTGCTGGTGGTCCCCAAGGAGGAGCGGCAGGTCGCCCAAGACTTCGCGGAGGCGCTCAAGGAGGGGCCCGCTCCTTCGTTCCAGCACCTACGGGAGGCTCTGGACCACTTCTTCACGCGGAGCCGGCGGCGTTTTCTCTTCGTCGACGAGTTCCCGAACCTCTTGGAGGTCCATAGGTCGCTCCCCTACGAGTTCCAGCGGGCGTGGGAGAAGCACCGGGGGTCCTCGGACAAGGTCGTCCTGCTCTCCGGGTCCTACGTCCGGATGATGGACCGCATCTTCACGCGGCAAAGGGCGCCCCTCTTCGGCAGGGCCCAGGCCTCGCTGGTCGTCCAACCCTTGCCCCTGCGTGTCGTCTGGGAGATCCAGGGCGACCTGGGGATCGCCGACCCCGTCGCCCGAATCCGCCAGGTCTGCCTCCTGGGTGGCATACCGTACTACTACGAGCTCTTGGAACGCCTCCCCCGAAAGGACATCGTCCGTGAGCTCTTCTTCGATGTTGCTGCGCCCCTCAAGGAGGAGGGGCAGAACGTGCTCCGTCAGGAGTTCGGAGCGGCCTATCACAAGCACTTCGCGATCTTGGAGGCGATCAGCGGGGGGCTGGTGGCCCCGAGCGAGATCGCGGATCGACTGGGCGTCTCCCAAACGACACTCTCGAAGTACTTGATCGCGCTCCGGCACGACTTCAAGCTGGTCGACAGGCACGTACCGTTCGGGGAGCGTCCTGCACGAAGCAAGAAGGGGTTGTACGCCATCCGCGACAACCTTCTTGCCTTCTGGTTCGCCCATGTCTACGGCCGGGTCGAACCTCCCCGCCCGGAGCAGGTGGAAGAGTTCGTGAGCCGGCGTTTCGAGCAGTTCTGCATGGAGTTCCTCCATGACCACCTTCGGGCCTCCGGAGTGGTCTCGTCGGGGAGATGGTGGGGGAAGGTTCGCCTCTCCTCTGGGAAGGTGGAGCCTCGCGAGGTCGACCTCCTGGTCGAGACCGAGAAGGCGCTCTTTGTCGGAGAGTGCAAGTGGTCCAGGTCGCCGATGGGCCCTCGGGACCTCCGCCGCCTCCAGGAGACCTCGGAGGCCTTGCCCCATCGCAAGCCGCTGCGGTTCGTCCTCTTCTCCAAGAGCGGGTTCGAGCTTCGGGAGGCGCCGGAGCTACTCCTCTTCGACCCGCCAAGGATCTCCCAGGAGCTCGGTCGGCGCTGGCCACCGGGGGTCACGGCCGACCTCCGCCCTGACGACCACCCGGGCAAGCCCTTCCTCCTCGCGCGCCGGGATCTACCGGACGGTCGGGGATCCGGGTGAGGTCGAGGGGGGGGCACCGTCGAGGTCGAGATTGCATCCCCGCGAGCTTCATCTCCCTCGCTCCCCGATAGCGGCCATGCTCGCCGCGAGGGAGGAGGACCCCTCGCTTCACCTGCTCCAGCGGTGGCTGGACGCGAAGCGCAGGAAGGGGTGCGTGCCGGGGACGCTGCAGCGCTACGAGCGTGTCGTGAACAAGGTCCTCATCACCCTTCGGGCGGAGGGAAAGGAAGCGAACGCCACCCGCTGGACCCTGGAGGATGCCCTCCACATCAAGGAGCTGCGGCACCACGACAACTGGACCCTGCTGATCCTGGCCGACTTTGCACGCTTCGCGGGGAGCAAGGTGTTCGAAGAGGTGGGGATCCCCCCGGCCCCTCCGCGCCGTCGCGTGCGATGGCTCACGAAGGAGGAGGTCTCGGCGATCCTGGAAGCGACGCGGGACGACCCGCTGCTCTCCTTCGTGGCCCTCCTAGGCCTAGGACAGGGGATGCGGCGCGTCGAATGGCTGCGTCTGCGTGTGGAGGACGTGGACCTCGCCCAGGGACGGCTCTTGATCCGAGGAAAGGGGCGGGCGACGCCCAAGCTCGCCTACGCTCCCCTCCACCCCGCCTTCCCCCCGATCTTCTCCCGGTTCCTCGCCTACCGAGACCAGGTCGTCCGAGAGGCTCGCCTCCGGTTCCCGGGCTCGACCATCCCCCCTGAGGCGCTGCTGATGCCCTCCAAGTACGCCCACGGGTTGCGGCCCTACACCCAAGCCGGGATCAACCGTGTGCTCCGGTCGATCGAGCGGAAGGTGCGAGATCGGGGGAGGGAGGTCCGCCTCTCCACGCACATGTTCCGCCGCTCGGGAGCGACGATGCTCGAGGAGGCGCTCTTAGAGAGCCCCCAGGCCTCCCGCGACGGCGTCTATCGAATGGTCCAGGAGTTCCTCCGCCACGAGAACCTGGCCACGACGATGAAGTACCTCGAATCGAATCCGCGTCGGCAGCGCAAAGCGCTCGACCAGTTCGGCCAGGCGTTCCCGTGGCCGACCTCAGGGGGGAAAGCCCCCTGACAGGACTGTGATGATGACACGGAGACATTCCGATCGTGGGATCTTGCAATCGATAGGAGAAGCTTGCTCTCCTTCGACGCGCGCTTCGAGCGTCCATCCCATCGCTCATCCGAGCGTAGGGGATGCTCGGTGTCGGGAAGACCGAATTTCTCCAGCGGGTGATCAAGGACGTCCCCTGGATCTACCTCTGGGCCGCCCCGGGCTAACGTTTCGACAAAACGGCCCGGCCTGACCTGAACCCTGACATCGCCCCGTCGCCCGCCGCCGCAGGCGATTGGCGACCCACGTCGCGACCTGGCACGTCACCGGTCGGGCGCGCGTCTGATACGCTCAATGCCCGAAACATCCATTCGTCGCGCGAAAATTAGGCGGAGTCAACTTATACTACCTCCACAGTCAAGACCTTTGCTTCAGGTGGGCGGCATGCTCGACAAGTGCTTCGATGGA
>JAKBKR010000008.1 GCA_021832495.1 bacterium
CACCATCGGGCCGCTCCAGTCCACGGACATGGTCGGCTGCGAGGTGGACAATGGCTATGGCATTGTCTACGTCCAGGTTCCCGCGACCTATACAATGCTGCCTCCGACCACGCTCTCGGTCGACCTTCAGACCGTCCCGAGCATGGACAATCTCCTCGTGGGCAACGAAGCGAACGGAGGATACGCCCCGGACCCCTTCGTTTTCAACACGCAGTTGGCCATCTCGTCGTGGTATGGTTCGCCGCCGTACTCTACCTCCCACACCTTCAGTTACCAACTCGTTGACAAGTCTCTCCTAGGGGAATACACGGGTAAGGGATATTCCGGGTACTATCCCGCAAACTACACCCTGACGGCGATCATCAAGGACCTGTCGAGTTCGATCGCGGATCAATCTGCCAGCATTGGCATATCGGGCTACGTGGATACGATCGCCCTTGACATGGCCAAGATGGGCGCTGTGGGGAGCGGGCTCCCTACCCTCACCCCGTCCGATGTGCTCAATTCGACGTATTCCTACCTGACCCAGGGTTCCGCGAACCTTTACACGACCCTCAACGCCGCACCCGCCCACCTTGCGGCCTCCGCCTCTCAGACGAACACCTGGTGGATCAACGGGGCCGAGCACACCTCCGGGCTTCATCAGAACCAAGGCCCGTCCGTTGCGACAAGTTACTCGCTCGCCGACATCGCTCGGCTCGGGGCGCGGCTTTGGTACATGACCTACTACAATCTCTACTACGGTATGGACGGCAGTATCCCCGGTACCATCCCCGGGGGTTACCCCATCCAGACGTCGAACGCTGAAGACGGACTCTGGGTCAGCCCTCCCGCCCACAAGATGACCGTCCCTCCCACCTCGAGCTCCTCGAGCATACCCGGGCTCTACGAACCGAACTTCCGGGAAGACATCCAATCGGCCACCTACGACGATATCTATGCCTGGATGAGCAGTGGCAGCGGCAGTTACAACGGTGGCCTGGGGAACTTCCAGTGGTTCCTCACGACGACCTTTGGGGCCGGGGTCGGTGCGGTGGACGCGGAGTGCTCTCTGGCGGGCGGTGGCGCGGTCATCTCCGATGACTGCGACCAGCCTTCCACCTGTGAGCCCTTCATCGACGCCTCGGCCAAGTACTACCTTGATCAGCAAAACCTTTGGAAGCACGTGAAGTCCCTTTCGGACCAAGCGGGAACCCCGACCGTAGGATCTGGGAACCCTCAGTTCTCCCTCATCACGACCTCGTGGAACAACATCCATGGTACCACCGGGACTGTGGATAGTTCGACCTACTGGAACGACCCGAAGTTCACCGGGGCAGGCGGATTCATCGAACACTACATGGCCGGTCCGGAGATCCTTCCAGACACGGGGAACCTTGTCAACCAATGGGTCTACGGTATCTACGAATCTTCCCAGCAATGGACGGCGGACATGGCGGGAGAGCAGTCCCTCCCCTTCACACCCTATCTTCAGCGGGACATGCCATACCAATATTGGCAAGGCCCGCGTTCCACCGCCCTGATCGACGGCAGTGTGCAGTCCCTCCCCAACATCCAGATCACGTCCATGAGCTATTACGATGCGAACGGCAAGCCTGGGGGTCTCTCCTATTCGGTCTCCCACCCCCAGGTTAGCGTCCACCTCGTAGACCCTCAGGACGCATACCCGGCCCCCCTCCCCAGCAACATGGCCATCACTCCTTTCGAGACCACATGGAATGTGGTGATGGCCGGCACGGTGAAGATCACCCTTGAGGACCCGAACCTTGAGCTCTTGGAGGGTGGGACCTTGCATCCGACCATCCTCACTCTCGAGATGCCGGTGCGATCCAATTTCCCGGTGACAGTAATGACGCCCTGGCCCCTCCAGAGCGGTCCGCTTCAGAAGTCCGGACCCAACCGCGATCCGATCCCGCTCGAGACGCGCGGTCTCCTCGGCCTTGTGGTCGGATATCCGGCCACCGTAAGCGTCGATTACCAGCCGCTCGGTGCCAATCCCGCCGATTGGGTCTGGCTTCCCGGGGATTACGTGGCACCTTATCTTGAGAAGCTCCTCCGTACGCTCCATTCAGCCTCGATCATCGCAAAGAACGAGACTGCGGTGGAAGCCGCCGTGCTGTCCAACTTGCCCAACCAAGCATCCGATGGTGGGCCCGCACTATCCCTAGCGCTCTCCCAAGAGGTCCAGTACGATGGTGCCGCCTATCAATCGGCCGCCTCCCAGGTGGGCACCATCTCCGCCCTCATGTCCATCATCCAGGGCGACCTCAACCTTGCCGCCGGAGGAAAGCTGACCCCTGTCCTTGCCATCGATTACAATACATTCTTCGGGGATAACATGACCAGCTTGAACTTGGGTTCACAGTATGCGAACTTCCAAGAAGGTGAAGGGGGGACCTCGCTTACGGCCCGTGCCGACGTCTTGGAAGCCACGGACTCCATCACGGGAACCACGCTTTCGGGAACGGTGGTCTACGACCCCGGCAATGCCAACATGAGCCTCCAGTCCCTCTGGAAGATGCCTGGGGCCACCTGGTCCCTTTCGGGAACCTGGAACGACAGTGGGGTGATCTCCCACCTCGCTCTCACGGGTCCGGGCCGGGCCATATCCGAAACCCTCAGCGCGAATTCCCCCTACCTCACTTCCCTCCTGGTCCCCGACCAAGGATACCAGGCGGGGACCTCTACGCTCTTCATTGGCAGCGTCCCGAGCGGGGGATTGGGCGCGGGACAGAGCGCTCTCACGAAGGCCTATCAGGACTGGATGAAGAACACCGCCCCTCCCTTTGATTCCTACGTGGCCACGGAGCAGTACCTTTCTGGCTATCTCTTCGACTGTGCGGAGGGCGCGCTCCAAAGCAAGCTTCCGTGTGCCCTCCCAGGGAAGCAGTGGATCAGCGGGACGGCCCTCACGATGCCTGGGGGAAAACAATGGACATCGACCGCCCTGTCCTTTGCTCCATCGACGGCCATCACCCCGGCGTCCTTGGGATCGTATCTCCTTTGGGAGGGCTCCGCCAACCGGGTGCTTTCCTATTCCCTCAACGAGTCCGCCCCCGACTACATGGCTCTCGCCATGATGGCTCAGCCTCAGGTCGGGGCGACCCAGGCCGATTGGATGTCGAACACGATGCTTCCTGAAGTGTTCTGGAACATCACCTACGGGATCGGGGTGTTCCACCCCACGCCCTCGGAACTTGCGAACCCGCCTGCCGCCTATTCAAGTCCCGACCTTGCGGCCGTGGAGGCAGACATGGGGGGGATCCTTGACGGCGGCAGTGCCTCCGCGGTGGTCGACCTTGGGGGCGCCCAAGGCGCCACCTACACCTTCGAGGGAAGCTTCAGCGAATGGTAAGGTTCGCGCTCGGAAAGCCCTTCTCCAGATTCGAAAAGGCTTGCCAGCTCAGACCCGGGACATAAGGCGCCGACCGAAACCCATCCCTCCAAGTTCCCAGGGGTGGGATGGGTGGCTTAATATCCCCGTGCGACAATATAACATGTGGACGGGGGTTGGGGTGGACCTTCATGGATTCTGAACCGGGCAAAGTCCGTCACGCCGTATCGAACGTTGGCCGGCACTGGAAGGAGGCGCTTCCGGTGGTCGTGATCCTCGTACTTTTGCTCAGTTCCCTTCCTGCGGGGCAGACTTCGCTCGTGACATCCGTGCCGTCGTCGTCCCCGAACGCGAAGACCGCTACGTTGCCCAACCACTTGACTACGGCCAACGAAACGGCCCTCACATCGTTCCAGTCCATCGCACCCAGCTATTACGCTTACATCCCGAACGGGGCCTACTATTTCCAAGGCCTTGCCTTCAAGACACAGAACGTCGTAATCAACGAGGCGAGCTACATCGTGAACGGCTCGCTTGCCCAGAACCTCGTCGGTGCATCCGGCCCCTACTACTTCTTCAATGCAACTCCAACCGTGGACGCGGAGGTACATGCCGGCACGGTCTTTGTCAGCGAGCAACCCGTAGGCGCCGTTCCGGGCCCCTTCTCCCGCCTTGTCCTCTCGACCTCGCAGGAGGACGGTCTGCTCGTCGCCTACACCACGACCGCCACCATTACGGATATCATCCTCAACGGGGAGATTTGGGAGGAAGGCCCGGTTTCCCTTGCCCAGGCCGAGCAGGACTACGGGCCCATCTCGCCCGCACCGGCGGGCATGTTTGGCCCCCACTTCTCCATCACCATCTTTAGCTACACTCTTGGAGGGACCTACTCGTACAGCCCGATCAGCGGGGTCACCATCAAGATCGAGGCCCAGGACAACATCGCGCTCGTGTTCCACTTCGACATCAGCATCGGCTGGTCGTGGGGATGGCCCACGATCAACAGCATCAAAGCCTACTTCACCCTCACGAATACCCTGACACTCGGGGCCTCGATATCCGCCGAGTACAAATGGTCCCACGAGTGGAAGTTCCAACTCGCGGATCTGAGCTATTATATTCCCATCGGCGGATGGCCGGTCGAGATCGGGTTTGACATTCCCATCCAGATTGTCTTCGGCATAGACTTCGATGTCAGCGCATCCGTGAGTTCCTCGCTCGTCTATACTACCTCGGCGAGCCTCGGAGCACAATACGCGAATGGAGGGTTCTCCGCCATTCACTCGTTCTCCGAATCCCACACCTACAGCCCGCCCACCCTGAAGGGGGCCTTCGATGTGAAACTATACGTTCAAGTTCCGAACATCGAGTTCAACCTGAACATCGCGGTCGGGTACTGTCCCCTTTGCCTAACGTACACCTTGGTCCAAGCGTACTTCTACATAGAGCCCTATGTGGAGTTCGCGGGAACCCTCGAATACGTGATCGGGAGCGGTCCGCCAAAATACTGTCTGACGCTGAGCGCCGGCATCCAGGTACAGGCCGGGATCGACAAGGTCCTCTGGTTCAATCCGAGCTGGGACTGGACCCTCTATAGCCATGAGTGGGTCTTGTGGCAATGGCCCACGGGTTGCGGCAGCAGCGGCACTACCGGCCCACTTGAGGTCACGAGCTTCACCGCGAACCCTTCGACCATCACCCTCGGGAGCAGTACCACCCTGAGCGTCTCGGCGTCCGGTGGAACGCAACCATATTCCTACGCATACACGGGTCTTCCCCCGGGTTGTTCCACGTCCTCGGTGAGCACGCTCGCCTGCACCCCGACCTCCGGTGGTAGCTACCTTATCACCGTTACCGTCAAGGATGCGAAGGGGGTCACGGCTCGGAAGACCCTGACCTTGGTCGTCCAACGCTCCTCCGGTGGCAGTGGTGGAGGAGGGCCGGGTGGAGGTGGTGGCGGATTGCCCCCTCCGCCCCCGATATCGTTCATGCCCGTGGTTTGCCAGGCTTGTGCTTGGATAGGCAACACGACGGCCTTCTCCCAAACCTACACCAGCCTCGCTCCCGACATGAAGTCCCTCACGGAGTACGGCTATGTCGTCAACCCGGCGGCGAAGGATTGGTTCGGACCGGCCCCGTGGTTCGCCAACTCCCAGGATGACATCGGTGCCTGGGCCCATAGCCACAGCATCCCCCTTTACATGGCGATCACCGCAGGGGGCAATTGCGCCCAATTCTCTCTCGTCAATTTCTTGGGAGACCAGGCGCTGTGGAGTGCTTTCATCTCGCAGGCAGTCAGCACCGCGACGGCGAAAGGCTACAACGGTTACGTCCTCGACTTTACACCCAGCGCATGCTTCGGGGGATCCGCCCCGAACCTCGGACCTAGCTATGCCGCCTTCCTTCAGCAGTTCGCCTCTGCGCTCGCCCACGGCGGGCTCTCCCTCTTGGTCTTCCTGCCTCCTCCCGGCACGTCTTCGAGTGGCACCGTGGCATCGGACCTCTGGGACTATTCCGCCTTGAGCAGCGTGACCTCTGTCACATGGTACCTCGAGGACTTCACTTGCTCGCTTTCCAGCTATGAGAGTGCCCTCGCACAGGCGACGCACTGGCTGGGAACGGCTGACATGGGGGTTCTCCAGAGTTCCCTCAGTTGCGCCGGCAGCCCTAACGCGCTCCTCAACATGGAGGCGGAGGCCAACTGGTCGGCCTACAACAACTACCTCAACCTAGGGTGGTTCGCCCTTGATGATGGGAACGCGTCCATCCCGGCAACCACCTATTGGAATTACATCAACGACCTTGAGAATGGGGTCTGTGCCTCCAACACCGGATGCGGCTCCGGGGGAGGCTCGGGTGGTGGGTCCGGTGGAGGTTCCGGCGGAGGCTACGCAGCCGGGTGCCCTAACTCGAACTTCTATGGGAGTTCGACCGCGTTGAACCTCCAGCAAACGGTGGACTGCGCCGCTGCCGCCGGGTTCTCCAACACGCTTGTGATCACTTTCGCCTCGATGGCCTATCAGGAGAGCGGCTTCTGCGGGGGCGCCATCGAGAGCGGTGGCGGGACATGCTCGCACATCAACCCGGGCTCCGGGCCTCGAGCCGAAGGGATACTTCAAGAGGGCACTGGAGGGCAGAACCCACCCTCCGGAGGAGCCTTCCCGCTGGCGAACTACAATCCCTCGGGCTGCTCCACGTTCAGCGGCGATTGGGGAGGTATCTACTTCAACCCGACCTGCGCATTCCAATGGGCGTATGCTTACTACAACGTCAACGGGTTCAATTTCTGGGGCAGTTACCTTTCCGGGGCATATTGCCAATGGGCTCCCTCGGGTTTCCCCGGAACCGGCCCCGTCACTTGCCCCGGCGGCGGCAAGAACGCTGCCAACCTTCCTTGGAGCACCGTCTGCCCCAACGGGAACTGCCTAACCGCGTCTTCTGGCGGGGGTGGCGGCGGCAGCGGTGGTTACAATACCGTGGCTGCCGTCAACTACGCGAACACCTACTACGACAAGGTGCTCTCGGATGGGCTCTTCTTCGCTGACTCCGTGTGCGGCTATGGCGATGGCCAGTTGCTTTCCTTCACTCCAGGCACCCCTCTCCTCTCCATCAACACCCCGGGAGGAATGGGGTGCCTCTACTATCACGGCCTCGAGTGTGCCCACTTTGTGAGCAATGCGCTCGATGCCGGGGGCCTCTCCGTGCCCAACACGTACGGGGGGGGCGTCAAGGGGGACCCCTCGGCCCCGGATCTTGTCAACTGGCTCTTGGGTCAAGGAAGCTACTCTGGCCAAGCCCATGACGGTGTCCAGGTGTCGAGCGCCTCGCAGCTTGTCCCAGGCGATGTGGTGGGCTACTTCGAGGGCTCCAACGTCATCGGCCATGTGGCGATCGTGGTTTCCAACTCAGGAGGGAATGTCCTGGTCGATGCCCACACCGGCTCCCAGCAGGGAGCCCCCTGGTCCATGGGCTCAGGCATGGGGCCTTACGTGCTGATCCACATCACCGGGAACGTTGCAAAGTCCGTGCCCTCTCCGAACGCCCCGACCAGTACGGCCCCCACCGCCGGGCTCGTGCTCCCGCACTCTTCCGCTCCGCAACCCATGGCCCCCACGGTTAACCGGGAACTCTCCTTAGGTCGGGATGCTTGAATCGTTCCCTTGGCGCTCCGGACCCTACCCTTCATAGTGGCGCTGAGTATCCCCTAGTGTAAAGGTTGATGGAACCCATGGGTCGCACAAAGGCACCTCTCCGTATCGCTCTGTTCTGCTTGACCATTGCCCTCCTGCTCTCGACCCCGACCTGGGTAACGGCGGCACCCATGACCTTGGTAAAGCCCTACGATCCTTCGAGGGTTCCCTACGGGCCCGAGTCCCCGCACAGCGCCAACTGGACCTCCATAGCGAGCAATGCGACCGCAGATCCCGTGGTGAACCTCTCCCGTTCGATCCCCTCCCTGCCGGGCGGTTCTTGGTCGACTGTTTCCAGCCTGTTGTCGACCGGAGGGGGAGGGACCTTCGTCCTCGGTGCGGACAATCAGAGTGGGTTGCCTAAGGTCGGTACGTTCGCGGTTTCCACCTTCTCCGATGTCACGGGAAACTTGCTTTCCGCCGTTCCGAAGAGCGTCTCTGCCGCCCACATCGCGTTCCAGAGCTTTTCGGGGGGTATGGTCCCCGGGAACACTAACGCGGTCATGGTATGGAACGGAGGTTTCTCAGGACTCACCTCATCCCCCCTCGTGCTCGAGATGAACCTGTCGACCGGGGCGACACAGCGGCTCAGCGCCCCCGCCGCCCTGACAAATTTCCGTGGGGCCTCGGCCTCGGCGAACTTCACTCTCTTCGTGGGTTCGGACGCCGCGCTCTTCCCGGAGTTCTGGGCCTATCTCCCTTCTATAGGCTTCGTCAATGCCACCCGATACATCCCCGCTGCGTTCAGTAACCCTGCAAACCTCCTCGCTACGCCCGGTGGCGTTCTCCTCTCCACGAATTCTTCCGGTAAGACGTTGGGTCTGCTGGCGCTGGTGGGGGGTGTATGGAATTTCACCGACCTCTCTTCTTACCTTCCGGCCAGCTCGCCATTCACCTCCCCCGTTACGCTCCTATCGTCTCAAGGGAACTGGGTATTGTTCTCGGCCAGTCTCAATCTCACGGGAGCCATTGTCTACGGCCTCCTCAATGTCCGGACCGGAGTGCTCCTGAACGTCACCTCTGCCACCACGCCTCTCGGCGAACCCACAGCGGTGGCCCCTGACTCCCGGACGACGACGAACTTCACCCTCGCCTCCCCTGATGGCATGGTCGAGCTCGACGCAGCGACCGGGCTCTCATCCATCGCCACGCGTACGGCGTGGACCAATTTGACCGTCCCGGAGTCCTTGCTCTGGGCATCCGGAGTGCTCGAGGTGGGAGGGTACCGTGTCCAGACCGGGGGATTCCTCGGAACTTGGACGGGGATCGGACCCCTCACCTACCACGCCCTCCCTTCCGGGTTCGTAGACGGGTCCAGCACGGCCGTCGGCTCAGGGGACGCATGGTTCGGGGGAACCAACGGGACCGGAGTGGAGGGGATCCTCTACAATCTCACCACCCATTCGGTCTCTCCGTTCCTACAGTCCCTTCCGCCCGGCTTTGACACCCTCATCTCATCGGTCATCAATGGTGGGAGCCTTTACCTGGCGAACCTCACCACCATTGTCAAGGTCCCGCTCAGCGGAGGACCCTCCCTGTCGTTGACCCCCATCCCGAATGGCTCGCTGAGCGTCATCGCTTGGGTCAATGGTACGCTCTGGGCGGGGGGGACCGATGCGACAGGCCAAGGGTTCCTTGACAGTTATGATTTTGGGACCGCCTCATGGACCGTTCTTACGGGTCGGCTGCAGAGTCCCCTCACGAAGCTGACGGACATCATCCCGAACTCCGCCGATTCCGCCCTCGTCTGGGGAGAGGCCGCCCCGGGTTCGGGCATGGCGTGGTACTTCAACGCTTCCTCCCCGGCTCTGTTCCTTAACCTCTCGGTAAGCCTGGGCCCTAACATCCCGGTCGTTGAAGTCGGGCAGGCGGTATGGAACGGTACCGCGTTCTGGATATACGACGGAAAGGGGGTCGAGAACTACGATCCGTTCACGGGCGTCGTCAACACCCCGATCCTGATCCCTCCCTCACCCATATACGTCACAAGCCTTGCCGTCCAAGGCGCCGGGCTCCTCCTCGGAGGTTTCCCCGGGAACAGCGCGATCAATGACACGACCCCGATGGTATTCGTCGGGGACACGGGCTCATTGTTGACGAACCTGACGCCCCCCCTGGGGAGTCCTTGGCTCGGCAGCCCCGTGACACTGGCGGCTGGTTCGGGGTTTCTGTTCGCCTGCCCGAACGTGAACGGAACGTTCTCTATGTTCTCCACAGCCCCACCGGTGGCCGCCACTCTCTATGCCAATGCATCCGAAGCCGAGGTCCCGTTCACCTTCCACTTTTCGCTCGTTCGCACGGGCGGTGAGGCACCCTACGGTATTCCCCACTGGAGCTCTCCCGGAGAAACCCCGGTCAATGGCACCGAGGCGAACTACACTTTCACGACCACCGGATATCAGGGCGTGCACAATATCACGGCGACGTTCCAGGATGCGGGCGGGGCCACGCTCACGGTTGAAGGAGGTGTCTTCACATACTCCCACGTGAACATCTCCCTGTCCACCTCCAGTCTGAACGGGTACGCTCCCCTCAATGTCACCTTCACCTGGGGTACTTCCGGTGGAGCCGGGACCTACGGGCCCGTCTCGGTGAGCTACGGGGACGGCCAGAGTGGCTCGAACCTGGCCGCGAACGGAACCCTCCAGCACGAGTACCTGAACCCGGGCAACTTCACAGCGGTCTTCTCGGTGAACGATTCGTTCGGCTACACGGCCCGTGCGAGTGTTCTCATCTCGGTGGCCAAGCATTCCACCCCTCCTCCCCCTCCCCCCAAGAACAACACCACCAAGAACACCACGAACAAGACCAGCCCGCCAGGGGGCGGGAGTTCGGGCATTCCCGGGTGGGAGATCGGCGCTATCGTGGCCGTGGCCATCCTGGCGGCGGCCGGGATTGGGTTGGGCCTCCTCTACTACTTCCGCCAGAGGCAGCGGATCGGAAAAGCGCCGCGCGGTGGAAGCCGAAGGCATTCCATGCCCAGTTCCTCCGGGCCCAAAGGATAGGAAGCGGGCCGGCCCGGACCCGACGTCCGGTGGAAGGCTCTTTAACGGGAACCGGATAGGAACAACGTGACGAAGTGTCCCAAGTGCGGATCGCCCGACGTCGTCTGGGTGAACGACCTCAAGACCTACAAGGGGACGTCACCCGGGGTGCTTTGCCTCTACGCCGGAACGATCCGGAGCGATGGCGTGTTCAAGGCCAAAGTCTGTCGGGGTTGTGGATTCTCGGAGCTCTATCTCAAGGACCCTTCCTTCCTCGTGGACCCCCCCCATCCGCTCCCCGAGGGGTATGTGACCCCCACCGAACCCGAGCCCGAGCGAAAGCGCGTGGCGCGCAAGCGGGCCAACCCTTCGGAACCCAGGGGTGCCTCACCCGTTGAGGGTTCCGCCGAACCCCCATCCACCGGTGGTGCCACCCCCGACATCGAAAGTGGGTGAGTTACCCATACCGCCACCGGCTCCGCCTAGGTCGGCCTCGAGCCCGGCCATGTTCGGCCCAGCCCACGCGTACATAGGCGAGGATGTGGCCCCACCGTTCCAAGTGAGGGAGACGGTGCGGTACGTCGGGGCGAGCAGGGCCGCGGGAAGGGTCGATAGTACGGTGAGGTAGAGCGTCGGCGCCCCTAGGGAATAGGCGAGCGACTCCGCGTTGTCGTCGAACCAGCGGAGGAAGGACTCGAGCAAAGCGAACGAAGCGTTGGTCGCAAAGAGACCCCCTGAGTCATTCACCAACGCCAGGGTGTAGTTTGCCGTGGTCCCGAGCCCCAGGGAGAGGTTGGTCGAGTAACCGAAGTTGTTCACGCCGACCTGCCGGGGCACGTTTCCCGCAACAAGGGCATCATAAAAGCGCCCGGCCGCGTACGTCTGCTGAGCCTGGTACTCGGGGAAGGATACGGGGGCACCTGCCGGAGGAAGCGAGTTCGCAAACGCCGTGAGCGCCGCAGCCGGGAGTGGTCCCGAGCTGTCGCCCACCGAGAGCGTGGCGGGATATCCATTGCCCCGGATCCCGAATACGTAGGGGACCGCGAGATCGGGATAGGCCCTGGCCCCTCCGGAGGACGGTGTCGGGGACGTGGGTCCTATTAGGTTGAGCGAGTACCGGTGCCCAAACTCATTCCAGTCCGCCTGCAACTGGTGCTGACCTAAGTTGGACGTCCCCCAAGAACCGTTGAAACCGTTCGTACCCGGGTTCACCCCAGTATAGGGATTGTCGATGGAGAACGTATCGCCCACCCGGGCTCCTTGGAACGCGAGGTCGTACTCTTGCGGGGGATTGTAGAGCGCCCCCGAAGGAAGAGGACTGTAATAGCTCCAAGTGTCCAGATCGGTATCCACGGTGGCGTTGTACCCTAGGAACCCATTGCCCCAAAGGTTGAAGGAACCGGGGACGCCACCCTGGGCCGCGGCACCGAGGTCCGCCGCGATCGTCTCGAAATTCTGTTGGGCTGCGGCCAGGAAGGTTCCGCCCGTCGAGGAAAGGTCCGCGTTCGTGGTCGTTTCCAATGTCGTGAGGTTCTGGCTCCATTGGGCGGAACGCCCGTCGGCGAACGCTGGCAGGCCAGCGAGGAGGTTGGCGAGGAGGTTTCCCTCGCTCGTTGTGATCCGCCCGACCGCCGCAGTCTCCGTCACAAGGTTGTCAAGGGGCAGGCTCGGGTACACTCCGGGCAGCAAGTTGTTCGTGGGCGGTCCGTTCGGGAAGCCGTGGTAGTCGTGCCCCTCAAGTCCGAGCAGGAGGCGGGTCTCGAGCAGGGCCGGGTCCCCGGGTAATGGATTCGGACCTGGGTCCCACCCGCTGCTGAGCGGCCACGGAGTATAAATGGTGACGAGCGTCGTCGA
The DNA here is from genome assembly GCA_021832495.1 of bacterium. GTDB lineage: Archaea > Thermoplasmatota > Thermoplasmata > Lutacidiplasmatales > UBA184 > JAJYEA01. Next base: position 12,363 of record JAKBKR010000008.1, read on the forward strand.
GTTCACCGGAACACTGACGTTGAGTACCGTAGGTCGGAGCACACCACCTGAGAACAAGCTCTCCCGAGAGCTCGTGAGGCTGAGGCCCATGGTTCCCTGCAGCGTCACGGACCACGAGGTCTCGAACGGGGCGATCCCCATGTTCGAACTATCGTTCTGCGGGTCGACGAGATGTACCGTGAAATCGGGGACGCTCCAAGCGAATGTCCCGCCCGAAAAGGCGAGGGTCATATTGCTCAAGCTCTCCTGGAATACCTGCCCATCGGCCGTTTCGAGACTCGCATTTCCGATGGTGAAAGAGTAAGGTCGACCTCGGTCGATCCACGGCTGGACAACGGTACCGGTCAGATTGTTGCCCGCTTGGAGCCACCGTTCCGTGCTCTGGTAAAGTCCGGTGACCCACCCTCCCTTTGTCCCCATGGCAACCGTATCGTTGAGGACGGGGGGGGCGATGTACTTGAGTATCCAGTTCGTGAAGTTCTGTCCCGCCCAGTTGGCGTCCCCGGTGTTGTTATAGACATTGTCCCAGGAGGATTGGAGCAATTGGTGGATCTGGTCGATCCCCCCCTGAAGGGATTGCGACACCGCCGTCCGAACGACGTGCCACATGTTGGTGAGACCCCCCGTACCCACATCATAATAGTTCGTCATCGCGTTCTGGTAGGCCTGGTTCGCATTGTTGCCGAAACCGCAACCGGCACCGAAGTAGTAGTTGCCGTTGTTGTTGGCCGTCCCGGCAAGGCAGGTCTGGAAGAAGCGGAAGGTGTTGGGACAGAAGTTCCCTTCGTAGTTGTAGGCCTCGCCTCCGCACCCGATCCCGGTGCCGAGCCCGGTGATCCAGCAGTAGACGGACACGAACGTCTCGTTCATGACGTTCACCGCGAAGTTCGGCTCCCGGTACGGGGCGGGGGGATTCTGCTCCACTCCAGGCGTCAGGACATTGTACTGGGAGGCATCCATGTTGTTGTAGTTGATGTCGGCCACTGGTGGTGGGTTGACTGGAATGGTCCCCCCCGAGCCGTACCACAGGGTGTAGAGCATCTGGAACCACTCACTGGCAGCGTAGCTTGAAATGGCGGACATCGTCCAGTTCGTCCCGCCGTTCAGGGTGGACGTGGGATTGCCAGAACCCGCCAGCGTGGGATGGGACGCCCCGTTCACCCACCAGTTGGACACGTTGGCCGGATTGCCCACGCTGGTGCTAAAGTTGGTCAGCCCAGAAGAGAAAGGGCCCTTGAAGAGCGAGGACGTCCCGTTGGTCAAGAAGGAATAGGACGTGTTGAGGGCGCCGTTCCTCCCGGCGGTCGTGTTGAGATTCGGGAGGCCCGCTCCCCCGAGGGTCGAGTTGCCACCGACCTGATCGCCTTGGAGCGCGACATAGTCGAGGTACCCCTTGTTCGCCACCTGGGCCGCGGTGGCGGACTTGTGCTGTATGGAATTGGACGTGTCGACAAGGATGGCATGCAGGGTCCGGTCGATGGCACCGGGATCATAGGTCCGGGTATCCGTCGGGTTGAACTCGAGGAGGAGGGAGTCGTGGGTCGTGATGTAGGTGGCGTTCTCGTTGAAGTCAATCCAGTAGTTTGCCGGAACGTAGTAGGGAGCACCGGGCTGGTCGATGGAGACGTTCTCCCAGATCTGGAAATTATCGGGGGCAAGGTAATCGTTGTAGGGAACGAGCGAGCCGGGTGTGGGGCCGGGAAGCTGGATCGTCTCTTCCTGGGGAGATCCGAGGATGAGGCTGGCGAGGTTCGGGACCCCGGGATCGCTCGTCTCGATCGTTCCTCCCGGGAAGAGGACGTAGGTACATCCGCCCGACGTCCCCACCATCGGGGCGATGTTCACGGTATTGTCATACGCCGGAAGCGACTGTTGGGTGACCCCGAGCCAGGTGCCGTAGTCCCAGAGCCATTCAAAAAGCATGTTCATCGCATAGGTGTTGCCCTGCGCCACGATCGTAGGCCAGCTCGCCACGGGTTCATTGAGAGTAGGATCTACCGTTTGGTTCCTCCAGAACTGCTGCAAGAGGTCGAACTTGAAACGGTCGGCGAAGGAATAGATGGCACCGGCCAGCCCCTCGCCGCTCGCGATCCACCCGTCCGACCACCCCCCCTGCCCGTCCAGAAAGAGGAGGAACAGCGTGGCTGGGTCAATGGTGCCGTTGAAGACGTACCGATCCAGCAACTGTTGGTACGGGCCGGGAGAGAGGCTGCTCAGCAGCGAACTCACGGCTCCTGCGTCAAAAGACCGGAAATAGCGTAGGGACTGGAGAAGAACGGCCAAGCTCTCGGCATCGTGGACGTCGCTCGCCGACAGGATCGAACTGCCCGTCGGTCCCGAGATCACGGTCGATGCCTGGTATCCGGGGTAACCCCCCGAACCGTAGCCCGAAAGGGCCCGGAGCTCACCCAAAGTGGTGAGGATATACTGGTCCAATTTGGCGAGCCCTCCCGAAGGTCCCCAGGAGGAATCCGTGAATTCCGAGGTCTGCGCTTCGAGCAGTCCGAGCTCGCTCTGGACGCTCACCGAGAAGCCGTACGGTACAGAGACCCGCTCCCCACTGCTTCCATCGAGTGCGGTGAGGGTGACCTCACCCACCGCCATGGGATAGACGGGTTCTTCGGTCGTGGCATATCGGGTCACGTTCGCGGTATTCGCCGTACTCGCCAGAGGAAGGGTCGGATTCCCAAGCGCTACCTGTGTGGTCACTTGAGGTACCGAATCCTGCACCACCCCTTCCGTGAATGTGGCGTTGATCCCCCAACTCTCCGCTCGGATGACAACGTTTCCGATGGTCAACCCTTGGGCGGTTGAGAGCCCCAACTTGGCCATCGATCCCGTGAAGGCAGTGTTCAGGCTTTGGTTGAGCAGATTGAGCTGTGGGTTGATCCCCGCCGATAGCAGCCCCACTTCGCTCTGCATCAGGTCCTGTTGGGCCACGGCTGAGACCTCTGCCTCGGCCTGATCAAGGGCCGACTGCGTCATTCCTGGCACGTCGAACGACGATTGGGTTGTGGTGACGATCGCCACCTGTTCAAGGTAGACGGAAAGGGTGAAGATGCTGCTCAGAACCACCAGCGCGACGAACGAGTAGGGAACCCGCCCGTCCCCCCGGTTGAGCCGCCGCACCACCGCCCATCCGTCCCGGCGGGGGACCCGGGCTCAGCAGCCTGCCGGAGGATCGAGGATGATGGTCCCGCCGTTCTGTGAGCTCTGGATCCCACCGGAGGCGTAGGTGGCCGATACGGAGATGGTCCCGCTCTGTGTGTTCGGTGCGATATATCCGGAGAATTGCGAGAAGGCGGCGATGCCGTTCGAACCCGTGTTCGCAATGTTGGCCCCAGAGATGTTCAGGTTGGAGCCGGAGGTCAGCGTGACAGTGACCCCTCCCAAGTTGTTCCCATGATTGTCCTGCACCAGGACGGAGATTGCTGGCGTGGTGGCCGACTGCTGGTATGTGTAGTGGCACCCTCCCGTGGCGTTGATCGGAGTAAAGCACCAATAGGAAGTGCCCGAGCAAGTGAACGAACCGCTGATCGTCATCGTGCTCGAACCGGCTACGGTCGTCGTCACGGAACCGATGGTGGGGTGTTGGACCGTGGCGAGCCATCCCAGCACGATCACCACGACGATTGCCGCGATGATGATGAGGATGATCAGGTACAGCGGCACTCCTTCCAAGGCCCCTCGATTGTTTCTCTTCCAAAGCTCCTTACGCATGTTTGCCCACTCCGTGAGATGAGTTAGCAAAACAGGGCCCCCCTAAAAGGCTTTCTCCCCAACCGAGTGTGCCCGGCAAATAGCATACTCAGGGTGACAGGGAGCCTCCCTTGAGCTTGCTTCCAATGGAACAGAGAAGGGAAGAACTGGGACCGACGGCGTTTGGTTGTGAGCGCCACACGCCGCGGGGACAGCCCAAGGGCTGTCCAAGGAGCTTCAGTCCACGCCGACCATAAAAAGAGCACGTTCCATCGGAAACACAGCCGTCGCGGCCTCCACCGGCGGGACTACTCCCGTTACCGCGACTTCTTGCGCCATGGCCTGGTCATCTTCTACGCCACCCTCTCCCGCTTGGTGGAGGAAGCTCCGCCTCCATACCGTGTCCGCGACCCGCACACCCGTGGTCACCCCCCTGCGGACCCGCGGGACATCACACGCTTCCTACTCATCCGTGCCTTGGAAGGATGGTCTTACGATCACGTCTACGCGGTCCTGACGGCTCAGGCCGACCTGCCCAGAGTGTTGGGGTTCACGAAGGTTCCACACCCCAACACGGTCTTGGGAAATCTAGACCGCATCCCCGTCCACTACTGGGAGAGGCTGGTCCAACGCCTCTCCCTCCAGTTGGCGGCAATCTTCCCGGGTCCGGTGAACACCGCCGGTGACGCCACGGGAGAGGGGACGCAGCAGTTCCAACGATGGTATGACTTCCGCTTCGGGAGAGAGCGACGATGGCAGAAGTTCCTGAAGCTCCACGCTCTCGTTAGCACGAGGGCGCACTTTCCCTGGTTCCTGGCCGCTCGGGTCACCGCGGGAACGTGGAACGACAGCCCGCAGTTGGAGGTCCTGTTGGACCAAGTGGATGAGTCCATCGAGCTGGGTCTGGTCGCATTGGACAAGGGTTACCAGTCGCGACGGAACGCGCAACTCATCGAAGACCGGGGGGGCACCCCGGTCATGGACTTGAAACAGAATGTCCGGCACCCGTTCCCGAGGAACTACCCAGCATGGAAGCGGATGGTATGGCGCTGGAGGGACAAGCGGTCCTTCCGGTGCCGCTACCGGCGCCGGGTGGTGGTGGAAGGGCTCTTCGGAGCGTTCAAGCGCCGGTTCGGGGATCGCGTACGAAGTCGTCAGAGGCACCGTCAACGTGCGGAGATACTGGCGCGGGTGGTGGTGTGGAACTTACTAGCGGTGGTCTACCACCGTGCATGAAGCGCCGGGGTGGATTTGCCGGGCACACTCTCCCCAACCCTTGCTTCACCCGGTTATGGATGCGATCGGTCGCTTTTTCCCCCGAAAGGGGCAAGGCCTTAAGTGGCAGGGAACCTTGCCAAGAAGGTTGATGTCGCGCCGCATGGGTCGACGGGGAGTCGCCGGGTTCCTCGAGGAAGTACCCGCAGCGTGGATCGTCATCACGGCCCTGTTCCTGTTCTTTGCCGCCCTCTACACTGGTCTCAACGATTTCGAGAAGCGTCAACAGAACCAGACCTTTGCCGACCAAGCCAGCCTCTTGTTGCATGACCTGCGAGGTTACGCAAACCTCACCTACCAAGGTCAGGTGGGCACCTTCGACGTCTTCAAGGTCCTCAATCTGACGGTCGCCAACATCACCTACGATTTCCACCCTAGCTACGGCTTCCAGGTCGTCATCACGGACATCTCATCATACCCCCACGCCTGGCTTACCCAACCTAGGACCATCGAGACCAGCGTTCCCCCGACCAATCTGAACGGACTAAAGCAGGGCCTCGTTTCGGCGCAGACGACGGTGGACATCTGGTTCCCCGGCGCCCCGTATGGTGAGTACCATACAGCGGACCTGGCCGTAGAGGTTTGGAACTGAGATGCCGCTTGCGCGTTCCCGCCGTCGGTTCCTGCACAAGACCTCACGCGGGGAGGTGGCTGCCTTTGATGTGGTCCTCTTCGTCCCACTGATAATTGTGACC
>JAKBKR010000299.1 GCA_021832495.1 bacterium
AGGTATTGTACGTGGTCGATTTGATCGGATAAGCGTAATGCACCGATGGGGTGGGCAATCCACAATCCGAACTGAAGGTCGTAAGGTCGCTCTGGAGATTGGTCTGAGTCTCCGTCATGTCGTACGCATCGACGATGCCGACGGTCATTCCGGCACCGTTCTCTGATGCAGAGAACAACGTGTTCTCTCCATAGGCATCGGCGATCTGAGTGGGACTGAATCCCGTCGTACTTCCATCACCGTTCGGGCAGGAGGCCGCGGGAGTCGACGTATTGGCGGGCAACGACTTGTGCACCAGGTCGGCAGGATGATTGTACAACGCGTTCGTAAAACCGAAGGCGCCACTCACACCCAACGAGAACGGAAGCACGGGTGCACTGGTGGGGCCATAGAACACTTGGCCGTTCGGCATCTCGTAGTTCATGAACTGGGTATGGAAAGCGGCTCCCACGGCGGAAGGACTGCCGATCACGCTCAACATGAGCCGGTTGGTCGTGGGTTGGATGGTCACGCCGTAGGGAGCGAAGTACTGTATCAGTTGGTCATACGAAGTTTCGGTTGGAGCGTAGGTCGAGAGGAATTGAGACGGCGTGAGGAAATGTCGATAGTCAGGTGATCCCGGGGTTGAAGTCTCCTGGATGAAAGTCGACAGGGCTGCGGCGTTCTGGAGCGGCAATGAGAGCCCGATGTCCAGTTCCGTGGAGGCTGCAGGAACGCCCACCAAACGCGCGCTCGGGAAGATGTCAGTGAGGGCGTACCCTAGGGCCTCGATCCCGGGATTGATGTCTGTGGCAATCCTTTGTACGAAGACGGTTCCGAGTGGCGAGGCCACCAATATGGCGGCAATCACAATCGTTGCAGACACTCCCAAGAGCCACGCGCGCTTCACAGCTACACCTGGGCCATCGATTCGAACCGAATATTTAACCTGTGACATTCCCCGGCATGCCGGTCCCCAGCAATGCACACCGGTCCCCGAAGGTGTGGGTGGCTTTGGGGAGACCTTAGCGGGCGACGCGGGCGACGGAGCAACCTTCAAGTGCGGTGTCTCCCTACAAGCTTGAACTTCGAAGATGATGTCGGAGATGGTGCTCGAGGCGGTGGCGAGTTAGATGCTCTCGGATTACACCGGCTGGTTCATCCTCCTCGGATTGGTTGTGCTTTATGCTGTCATCCTCGCCATCTTCCGGTCCAAAGGGTGGATTGGGAAGGACAAGGCCCTGTCCTTCTTCGGACCCGCCCTCATGATAAAGACGCAGCGAGGGAAGAACGCCCTGGAACGCACCGCCCGCCGTTCCCCTCGCTTCTGGAACGCCCTGGGTGACCTCGGTATAGTCCTAGCCTTGGCATCCATGGTGGGGATGGTCGTCCTTTTGCTCTGGGAGGCGATCTTGGTCCTGAGCATCCCGGCTTCCGCAGCTCCACAGCCCGCAGAAGCGTTGGCGCTCCCAGGGATCAACCCGTTCATTCCCGTCGGGTATGGTCTCTTGGCCCTCGTGCTAGGTGTCGGTCTGCACGAACTCGCCCATGGAGTTCTCGCCCGGGCGAATAATGTCAAGGTGAAGAGCTTGGGGGTGCTCTGGCTCGTGGTACCGATCGGCGCCTTTGTGGAGCAGGATGAACAGGAGATGACCCAAGCCCCGGCCCGTAAGCGGGACCGCATCGCCGCGGCGGGCGTCATGGCGAATTTTGCTATCGCGTTCGTCTGTTTCCTGGCGCTATCGGCCGTCATGGCCACTTCAGTCCACGCCAAGGCCGACGGGGTGGCCATCCTCGCCGTGATCCCCGGCACTCCTGCTCAGAATGCCACCATGGCGGCGGGGGACATCATCACGGCTGTGAACGGAACGAACACCCCCAATGTTGCAGCGTTGAGCCAATCCTTGGCCAAGACCCATCCGGGTCAGAGCGTTTCTGTGACCTGGTTTAGCCAGTCCCGGAATGGGCTCACGACCCAAACCATCCCCTTGGGCTCTGCTGCTGCGTTCGAGACGGGATTGAATGGGACGACTCGGGCGTTCCTTGGGGTCGAGGAAAGCCTGTTACCCCCCCAGGCCCTTGCCTCGCTCCTTGAGAACCCCTTCGGCTCGGCGGCCTCTCAGGCCGGTGTCGGGAGTTCTCCCCTCGTTTCCACTCCCTTCCTCTTCCTTGCTCTCCCTTTCCTAGGACTCGAACCGGTCCAAGGCTCGACCATGAACCTCTTCACCGTGTCCGGGCCGTTGGCGGCTCTGTCTCCAGCGGGGGTTTGGATCTTGATCAACATCCTTTTCTGGATGGTCTGGATGAATGTTCTCCTCGGTCTTTCGAACGCACTGCCGGCCGTCCCGTTGGACGGGGGATTCCTGCTACGTGATGCGCTGACCAAAGTTGTCCATACCTTGCGTTCCTCCTGGCCCCAGGCTCAGCTTGAAGCGACGGTCAATCGCCTGGCGATCGCAACGACGGCGCTCGTCTTCCTCCTGATCCTATGGCAATTCCTGGGACCCCGTCTCTGACCTTCTATTCCCGGCACCCTTACCTCCCGGGTGCGGATGCGTTGTTGGGCCGGAGGGGTATTCCTTCTGTCAGGGACTTGGCCGAAAGTCCAGTCTATGCGGAAGTGCGACGCCAAGCACGCGCCTCGCTCGACCATGCCATAGGAAACCCCGCCACTCCGCGCCCCTCACTTCCAGAGGCTGAATCGGATCCGGCGACTGCCTTTCTATCGTTCCAATACTGCCGACTGCTCCTCTCGATGCCCAGAGTCTCCCCGACACTGTTCCGGCGCTGGTGCCTCGCCACTGCCAAGTCCGCGTGGGGAAATCTGGTGGCCCCGGGAAATCCCGGTGACCCGGACCTGCGGTCGGGCGAACTCACCTTTGTCGCAAATGAACTAGGCCTTTCCGTGAACGAAACGGGGGACAAGGGGGTGTGTATCTCTGTACCTTCGTATGTACGTATGGCAGCGCATATCCGCGAGTCCCATTACCGATTGGCGCGTCAGAAACTCGATGGTTCGGGGGGAGTGATCGTCAAACCACAGCGGGCGGCGCGACTTCTGCAAGAAGGGATCCGGGTTTACCTCCTTTCGCTGCCCCACATCGAGCTATCACCCGCCCTCGTCGGCTTCCTCGATCAGCAGGAAGGCGAATATCTGACCGAACTGAACCGACGGATACCCCTGGTCGGCGACGCAAGTCCTGGGGTCTTCAACCCAGCGTTCTTCCCTCCTTGCATCCGCGAGATGAAAGCGACCATGGAGAGGGGGGAGAACCTTTCACACTTCGGCCGGTT
>JAKBKR010000300.1 GCA_021832495.1 bacterium
GGAGAAGTTGTCGATGCCGATGACGCGGTTTCCCTCGGCCACCAAGCGTTCGGCAAGATGGGATCCGAGGAACCCCGCCGCACCGCTGATGAGGACGGTCTCCTTCATCGGCTGTACTCGTGGCAGGCGTCGAGGACGGCTGGCCGAAGGGTGGGATCCTTCATGGCGAACTCGATGTTCGTGCGTAGCCAGATCGCCCGGTCCCCGATGTCGTAGCGGCGGCCCTGGAAGGTCACCGCGTAGACCTTCTCCTCGCGGGAAAGGGTGTTGAGCGCCGTCGTGAGCTGGGTCTCCCCGGTGGCATCGGGTGCGGTCTGTTCGATGGCCCGGAAGACCCCCGGGGTGAGGAAGTAGGCCCCGGTGATCCCGAGCCGGCTCGGGGCCTCCTCGAGTCGAGGCTTCTCGACCATCTGCTCGACCTCGAAGACCCCGGGGGACACCTCGCGTCCCTTCACGATCCCGTAGTCCTTGACCTTGGCATCCGGCACGGTTTCCACGGAGAGGACGGAACTCTGGCTACCCAAGGCGTCGAACCGGGACTTCAACTGCGCAAGCAGCGGAGGGGAGCAGACGTTGATCGTGTCCCCGAGGAGGACGCCGAAGGGTTCATTGCCGACAAAGTGCTTCGCGCAATAGATCGCGTTGGCCAGCCCCTTCGGCATCCGCTGGCGGATGTAGTAGATCGAGACCCGACGTGTGATCGCCTCGAGCTCCTCAAGCTCACGCGCTTCGCCGATGCTTCCGAGGTCGGGGTTGTGGTCGAAGTAATCCTCGACCGCGCGCTTCCCGCGCCCGGTGATGATGACGATGTTGGTGGCGCCGGCCGCCACGGCTTCTTCCACCACGTAATGGATGACCGGTCGATCGACCACCGGGAGCATCTCCTTCGGCATGCTCTTCGTCACCGGGAGGAATCTCCGTCCCAGCCCCGCCGCCGGGATGACGACCTTCATCTTCGGGCGAGATAGGTCGAGGATTGATGAAGGACGCGCCCGAGTAGGCCCGGGACGCGGGCCATTGCGAACGGGTCCGGGGACAAGGATGGCCCAGGGGCCCACCACCCCGGGAGCTGCCCCCTCCGGAACTCTGACACCGTCCCCCAACTTCCGGTGTCATCGCTTATTATCGCCGCCATGTACGTCCTCCATGGTCCATTTCGAGGATGAGGAGATCGTGCCGTTCTCACCTGCGACCATCTGGCGTGCGCTCCAAGAGCACACGACAACCGAGATCGTGCACATCCATCCCGAGATCATCGCTCAGAAGGTCGTACGGTCCGAGGGAAAGACGATGGTGCTCGAACGGACCATAAGGATCCGTGGAAAGAGTTTGAACTCCACATGGGAGGTCACGACCGCTCCCCCTTCCCGTTTGGAGTGGAGGGTCGTCGCCGGGGAAGGTCCCCTCGCCCCAGGTTCGTTCCTGACCATAACGTACGAGCCGGTCCCTGCCGGAACCCGGTTGCACGCAACGGGCGAGCTCAAGGTGGTCGGGATCCCCTTTTTCCTGCAGCGAAAGGCGGTCCGGACGGTCCTAGACCAAATTTCCGGGCAGGATGCTGCCTACCTCAAAGCCCATCCGTGAGCTCAGCCGCAGCCGAAGGTTTGCACCCGACCGGATCGATGTGCGAATCGGGAACCGGTCGCTTTCGGACCTCAAGGGGTCGGGCACGGTCTCAGCGTAGGAGGGCTCGGGTGAACTGTCCCACCGCGTAGTCCATGAGAAGCTCCAAGTTCACGGTATCCGCACGGTTGTAGGCCACGAGGCGCTCCAGGGCTCCCTTCGCTCCCCGACAATGCTGGTACCAAAGGTGGATCGCCTCCAATCCGTCGATCCCTTCGACCCCGGAGCGATCCCCCAGCCGCAACTGCGCTTCGATGGACTTCAACCCCCCGCGCAATCCCTGCCGATGAAGGAGCCACCGCAGGTCGGCATGGGCGGGAGGGAAGCGGATATGAGGGAAGTGAGCCGTCAGAAAGGGGACGTCGAATTGCGAACCATTGAAGGTCACGAGCAGGGCGAAGGGCCGGAGAGCGCTCCCGATCTCCTCGAGGTCCTCCCCCTGTACCAAGGTCCTGGTGCTGCCGCCGCCGTGCACGGTAACGCAGGTTACGATCCCATAATGAGGAGAGAAGGAGGTCGTCTCGATATCCAGGAAGGCGGTCCGGCCCCGGAAGTCCGGGTATAATCTCCAATGTTCTCTTGAGGGGAGGACACGAGCGAAGTATTCATGGTCTCCTCGTTGGAAGGCCGCTTCGCTCTGCCTGAGCTCGTCCTTGACCTTGTCGAGGCGACCGGAAGAGATCCCCGGAAAATGTTCCAACTGGTCGAAGTCCCTCCAATCCCGTACCCCCTGCCGCCAAAGGTTCTGTTCCGTAGTCCCTCCGATCCCTGGAAGGTGTAGGAAGGTGGCCCGGAGCGGGGAGTTCAAAGGGGCCAATCCGGCATCCTCCCCCTGGGATTTCCAATCCCGGCGGCGCCTCCGCCGGCGGCACAGGCGGAGATCGATCCCTCAGCAAGGCGATTCGAACGATCACCAAAGAGCACAGCATCGACAGCAGACCTTCCGCCTGGGACGATAGGATTGGTGATGCCGAATCGGCGCGGATCAGTACCTGCTTCATCACGTACGGACCCAGGGAGGCCGTCATCGGTGACCCGAACCCTCACGGGGAAGGCATCCCGTCTGCAGACTTCAGCTTCGCGCAAGGGAGCGACCGATCAGCGGATGTGTCCCTTCGGTGCCATGGAACCTTGGGTCTACGTCGGGGCGACGGTCGGCCGCTTCGGGGTCGTTGGAAGGAGAGGGCTGGCCCGTATCGCCTTCCCACGAGGGCCCCCGACGAACTCCCCGCCTTCCACGATGCGGTTTCCCCGGAGGTAGTGGTCGACCGGGAAGATGGCCGAGCGTCCTTCGAAGGGGGTCCACCCGCAGCGGGTCGCAAGGGTCCGGGCCCTGAGTATGCGGGACGTTCGGAAGTCGACCGTGAAGAAGTCGGCCTCGCATCCCTTCTCGATCCGCCCCCGGGGGAGCCCCAAGTGGTAGGCCGGGTTCCGGGCCACCGCCCGGACGAGAACCGGGAGCGGGAGCTCCGTCCTTCGCACAAGTTCCAGCATGAGGGGCACCATCGTTTCGATGCCCGGCACGCCCGAGGGCGCCTCCGCGAACGGCGCCTCCTTCCGGGAGATGGGGTGGGGAGCGTGGTCGCTGGCGAGCATCGGGATCCCTCCCTCCTTGAACCGTTGGAAGAGCGCCGCGCG
>JAKBKR010000301.1 GCA_021832495.1 bacterium
ACGTCCTCGTGCTCGTCGTTCCTCACTGCGAGGATCGAACGGAACTGGTGCGCCTCCAGGTCGGGGGTGGCCTCCTTGTCGTTCTTCATGCCGCGGTCGCCGATGTACACCCCGCCCTGGATCCCGAGGACCCGGGTCAAGCGGTCCCGGATGGCCTTCGGGGTCTGGTCGTCCTTGGTCGCTCCGGGGAAGATCGCGAGGGTCACGGGCCATCCGTCCTCCGTGGCCACCACTCCCCACTTGACCCGGGGACGGTCCGTCCGATGGTCCGGGGCGTACCCGCTGTAGCCGCCGAGCTCCGCGTGGGTCCCTTCGAACCAGGTGCTCGTGTTGTCGTGAAAGAAGAGCTCAGGATGGGCCGTGTGAGGTCGTACGACCTCGCGCCAGACCTTGGCCTCGAGGGTGTCCTGGCGCGCCCAGAGCCGGTCCATCGCTCGATAGAAGTGGTTGTCGTGGAGCGGCTCGACCCGGAGTCCCGTCAAGAACGGGGCGGAGGAATCCTCCAGCCAGTCGGTGAGGAGTGCCCACTTGGACATCGGGTCGACCACGCGGTTGAGGACCATCATCTCGAGGAGCCGCTCGTCCCGCGCCTTGTTCGGCGAACGGTTCAGAGCCTCCAGCACGATGCGGTGGAGGCCGAGCTTCCACCAGAGGAAGTGGCCGAGGGCCTCCACGCCGTATTCCCAGGACTCGCGGATGACCAGGTGCGAGAGGTCGGTGAGGAGGTTCTGGGGCTCGGGGGGGAGGGTCGGATCGGTGGTGATCCACTTGCGCAGCCGCTCGAGCTGCTCGTCGGTGACGACCCCGAACTTGACCAGGATCTCGGTCTCGACCTTCTCTCCTCGGCGGACGCTACGGGCGAGGTAGGCGTACTTCCGCCCCTTCGACTCGATGAGTTTGAGGAAGAACCGGAGGTCCACGAGGGACTGTAGGGGGGATTCCTACATATAGCGCACGGTTTTCCTACATTCAGGATTCTCCGAGAGAGGTCGGGTCATTTTGTCGAACCCGGGCCCGAGACGGCCGAACTTGAACGCAGGTGGTGGATGGGGCTGCCCGAGTTCTAATCGGTGACGATTCAAAGCCAGCCCCGGGAGGCCCTCGCGCGACCGGGAAAGTTGGCCGCTTCGACTCGGATTCCAGCGGAATTCCTCAGGCCTGGCCCGCGCGCTTTCGCGGCTATGACGTCAAGGTTGCCTTCGGGCTTCCCCGAAGGTGTCGCCCTGCTGAGGACCCTGCGGGCCTTCGACCCCATCCTTCTCTCCTAGCGCGAGGTCTTGGGCCCGCGCACGGTCGATCCCCTCGTGAGCCAGGTCCTCCTCGGCGGCCCCGGCAGGAGCTCCACCCGCGTCCAACTGGCCTGACGAACCCACATCCTGAGGTTTATCCGCCCATGGTGAGGACCCAAACCTCTGGGGGGGTCGACGCTTCATATACCCCTGAGCCATTCATATGTCCTGATAGGAGGGGTGGCATCATGGAGCTCGAGAGGGAACCCCTCGGATACCTTCTCCGTAGCGAATCTGCTTTCGCCATTCTTGAGGCTCTTCAGGACGGGCGACCACAGCCTCCACTGACCGTGAGGCGATCGCTGGACCTTCACCCGCAGACGTTCAAGGAGGCCGTGGACCACCTGAACGACTTCGCCTTGCTCTCCCTGATGGTCCCTCCAGGGTCGCGGCCCCGGCGGACAGCCCACGGGGTCGCTGTACCTCTGGTCCTGCGCATCACGGGGGAGGGACAAGAGGTCCTCGAGCTCGCCATCGGGGTGCGCAAGTTCATCCAGGAACAGGCGCACCGGCGCGAGCGCCACCTGCCGGCGGCCACTCTCCGGCGGTGGCTGCCGGCATGATCTCCCCTCCCGTCATCCTGGTCATCGGGCCCTCCTGGTGGGCTGAGGGCTTCGACCCACATCTTCCGAAGGAGATCGAGGAAGGTCTCCCGAAGTGGTGGATTCGGCGGGGAGCTACCGTCCCCGCGCCGGTCGACATCCGCGCCTACATTGCGGACGTTCTCCGTCAGGAGCACCGCCCGGCGACGCTGATGGAGGCCGAGGGCTCGCGGCGGACCGAGGAGATGGACACGAAGTTCTTCGTCGAGCTCATCGAGAAGCTCCCCGCAGGAGGGTTCATCGCCTTCTGGCCGAAGGGGGCCAGCCCCGCAGGTCTCCTCTGGGAGTTCCCCCTCATCGTGGAGCGGGCGGGGAAGCCACCCGTCACCTCCGAGACGGTCCATCTCTTCCTGCAGGAGGGCATCGGCGACTGGAACGTGGACACCGGGTTCTTCGAGTTCCATGACAAGGCGTATCGCACCACGTACCACAAGGACATCACGCGGGCCGGGTTCCAGATCTGGAAGTGGAGCGACTACCTCGGTCTCGTTGAGAAGGTCAGGCGCGTCACGCGCACCCATCCGCCGAAGGTGAAGTAGGCTATCGCCGGCGCGCCTCGTTCGTCCCCGACGGGTCGAGGGACGAACGATGCCTTCACGCACCCGCAAGCCCAGCGTCAGCCGCCCCGATCCGCGACGACGACGCCTGGGTCGACCAGTCTCCGGCAGTCGACCTAGCCGGCCCCACAGGGCGCAACGTGAGAGGCCCCGCCGGCGGCGAGGCAGGTCTTGCACCACAGCTCCACACCCCTTGTGTCGACTGGCGCTCGAACCACCTCGTGGAGGAGTAGGTAATGCTGGCAGCGCGGACACTTCTTCCCTTCTACTTCTGGCTGAGAGTACTCGCCACGATGGGGATCCACCCGACCGTAGTCGTACTCGTGCTCCTTCGATCCTGGCTGCATCGTTGTTGCCCCCTCAATCCGTTCACACCACCCGATTCCTTCAACCAGACCCCGAAAGGCTTCCGGGGGCAGGCCGCGAGTTCGGTTTCCTACAATGGCTCGCCGCCCTTCCCGTCACACGTCCCAACGTCCTGATCAACTCCATGTGACGGGAGGCTCGTTGCCTGGCCCCATGTGGCCGGAAGGTGTCAGGCAGTTACGGTTCCAAGGTCGGATAGTTGCTCTGGCGCGGAGTGCGTCTCGCCCAACGGAGCCCGTTCCGCCCCCCTGACCACCGACCGGGCAGAGGGGGACTCCGCCTTCACGCGTCCGTCCATGCAAGCCCGATACCAAGCCACCATCACATTGAGTTCGAGGGAATCGTCGTGTTTCGGATCGTAGGAGAGACTCTGGAGCCGACCCGCATGCACGGGAGGCCACGGCACCGGCTGCGCGGGGATCCCCGTCAGCCACGGGGG
>JAKBKR010000302.1 GCA_021832495.1 bacterium
GTCCTTGCAAGTCGTCTACGAGGGGCTGGGTACGCCTCGATCTCACTCTCTGCCAATCACCTGGTCGACTGCACGCTCAATCTGGCGCAGGGATTTGATGAGGCGTTTTGGAATGACTCTTGGAGGACGTTTCTCCGAACCTCCCCCGGTGCCTTGCACCCCCCCCACCGAAAGTCCACCAACTCGCCGGGCTCCCCTGACCTGCACCAGTTGGGGGTTGGCCGTTCGGCCGAGTTTCATTCGGTCGTGTCGGTATCCCTTCTCCGCCATCCCCGGGCATTAGAGTTCATCAACTCGGTGGCCTCGGGCTTGCGGCCAGAGTTGGCAAATATAGGATTGGCACTGGCGCCTTGGATTGAGGGGTCCCTCTCCACATGGTTAGATGAGATTCCCGTTCATAGACCGGTATTTGCATTCATCAATTACCTTGACGCCCACGAACCTTACCTGCGTTTGGGTCAGGCATGTTACCCCGGTGAATACCCCCCTCAGGTGCGACAGGATCGGATAAGTTTTCTCGCAGGGAGATGGAGTCCGAAACCTCGAGAACTGGACGCCCTTTTCGAACTCTACAAAGGCTCCCTGAGGCTGCTGGATGGAAGGCTCAGACGCCTCATAGAGGTGTTGAAGAGCCACGACCGATGGGAAAACACTCTGTTTATCCTCACGAGCGATCACGGGCAAGCGTTTGGGGAGGGAGGTCTGCTCTTTCACAGTCAGGGAACTCACGATGCTGTTCTTCGGGTACCTCTCCTCGTCAAGACTCCCTACTCAAACTTCTCTTCCCGTCAGGCTCGGGGGTGGGCAAGCTTAATTGACATCGCCCCCACGGCCCTCTCCTTCGCTGGGTTGCCTCCCCCTTCCCCGTCATTGGGAAGAGATCTGCGGGATATTGTTGAGCAGGATCGGACCGAGGCGATACTAGCGACGGCAGACGGGCTCCTTTGGGGACCCTTCCGGGAATGGCTTCCGCCAGAGCGACGGAATACCTTGGCGCGCGTCCGAGGAGCAGCGTACCTAGGTGACTGGAAGGTCACCTCGGATGGGACCCCTGAGGGTTTCTCTGCCTACGAACTTCAGCACGACCCGGATGAGCTACAGAACCTCTGGCCCTCGGTCCCAGAACGAGTTCACGATTTAGGTCTCCGGGCCGCCGAAGTGTGTATCCAGATGAGGGAGTGTAGGCGAAGTCGAACTGCGGATCTACGTGACGAGCGGCTAAGATCGTGGGGGTACATGTGATCGTCCCTCCAGAACAGAAGGGAAACTTCTCGTCGTGCGAGAACCTGCCCAAGGTGAGCGTCATCTTGCTCAACTACAATGGCGTACGGTTCTCCGAGTTGTGGGAGTCTCTCTTCGTCGAAGATTACCCAAACAAGGAGATACTCTTCGTGGACAATGGGTCGAGCGATGACAGCCTCGCCCGGTTCCAAGAGGTCCGGGCTGCCTATCCTAACATAGTGTCACGGGTCATCTGCGTGGGGAGTAACGAAGGATTCGGGAAGGGGAACAATATAGGCTATGCGCAAACCACCGGAGAAGTAATATCGTTAGTTAACCCCGATGTCAAGGTCACCACCCACTGGATTGCTCCAGTAGTGGAGTTTTTTTCGGCCCACCCCGAAGTGGCGGTGATCGGGAGTAAGCTGATGTCCTTGGAGCAGCCCGAGAAGAGCGACCTTTCTTGGAATTGTATAGACCCATTCGGATTTCCCCACATCGGTGAAATCTCCCAGATCGAACCCAAGGAGGTCTTCTTTGTGGAGGGTTCATCCATTTTTGTGCGGCGCAAGGTGATCGAGAAGCTGGGTGTCCTCTTCTATCCGGATTATTTCCTCCTATGGGAAGATATCGACCTCTGTTGGCGTGTTCGTCTTCTCGGGTTTCGGTGCATGATTGAACCCCGTTCTCAGGCTTACCATGTGAGAGGTGGAACGGCCGCTGGTCGGTGGATGAAACGAGGTAAGCTACACATGGCATCCGGGACCCGGAATCGCCTGGTCACCCTCTTCACCAACTATGGAACTACCCGGTTGATACTCTTCTTTCCTCTTGCCATACTACTTACATTGGCCGAAGGAGTGCTTCTTTGGGGAACTGGTCAACAGAGGGAGGCCCAAGGCGTCCTCCAAGGGCTGTACCGAGCTGTCAAGGACTGTTCCCGGTTGGGGGCCCGGAGAAGGCGAGTCCAAACCCTGAGAAGGGCAAAGGACATTGAGGTGGTCCGACTCAATCTGGATTTGGTCAGTGGACTTCGCCAGCTCTGGCAACGGTGGGTGCTCGCAAGAGATGAGGTTACCCGATGATCTCAGGGAGAGAGTGTACTCAGACCATTTCCTCTGGCAAGCTTCTCACGCCAAAACCCGAACTGCGGACAAGCCCACAGATCCTTCTTGTCCGGTTCCTCCAGCGGTTAGGAGCGAGTCTCCGCCCCAAAAGTCGGGAGGAAATGTTGGTTTTTGTAGCGGCGGCGGGATGGAGCGTAATGGCCGCGCTCCTCACTTTGGGTAGACTCTGGTACAATGACACCCTATGGGACACGGGTCAGTTCAACCAGGACCTCTTCACGGCGCTCTTCAACCATCAACTCTTTTACTCCAGCGTTCAGTGGCAAGGGCCCTCGCATTCGCTCTTTGCCCAGCACTTCTCCCCCGTGTTCTTCATCCTGATTCCACTGTACGCTCTCTATCCAGCCCCCTCCACTCTTCTCGTCATCCAGGCCTTTGCCATGGGATTCGCGGCCATACCGACGTACCGGTTGGCTGAGGTCCTCACGCGCTCGCGTGTGTTGGCGCTTGGTTTCGGTTTGGCCTATCTCTTGAACCCGTTTTCCCTCTCCGTACTCTGGACGGGATTCCATCCGGAGGCGCTCTTCCCGCTTTTCGCCCTCGCGGCGATGTACGCAGCTCAGAAGGAGTCCCGAGTGGCCTTTCTCATCTTCGTGACACTTTCCCTCAGCACTTCAGAGGGCGTGATCCCTTTTGTGGGTGCCTTTGTCTTAGTAGCCGGGATTGGGGAGGTCTGGAAAGCGGGAAGCCTCCGGAATCTCCGTCAGCGTCACATGGTCTGGACCTATGCGTTGGGTCTCGGACTTACGGTCGCGTTTTTGGGAATGAGCCTGGAGACGTTTCGGTTGCTCTCCCCTATCGGCGGGACATTGGGGGGTGCTGTCTCTACGAACTGGTCCATTTTGGGAGCATCTAGCCCCCTCGATGTGTTCCCAAGTGCGTTCCTCT
>JAKBKR010000303.1 GCA_021832495.1 bacterium
ACGACATCCGCCCCCGCCGCGACTGCGGCATCATGGAAATGCGCCCACATCGTGCATGCCTCGATGGCCACATGCTTGATACCGGGAAGTCGCCGGAGATAGGCAATCAGTTCGGCATCGGTAGGTCCGAGCGAGGACTGGTCGATCAACTGGCCGAGCGGATCGACGGCAGTGGCGACGGCTCCCTTTCGGCTTACGTCCAACCCCACGAAGGTCTCTGCTTCCATGCGGCGCCCCCGAGGAGAGGACAAGGGGCGCCGCGTATGGGACTTGCCTTGCATCGATCGAAAGCTATCATGTCCTCAAAGCGCCGGCGGCCTGCTGGCGACTGTTGGGGGCGCGTTGAACAGCCCCAACTACGTGGTAATCGGCCTTCTCGGCGCGGCCATCGGAAAGTCGCTCCCATCGATTATTCGCGAAATTCGAGATGCGATGGTGAGAAGAACTGACGCTGCCGCCAATGCGTCGCCCGCCAGGGGCGACCCCGCCCACGACGGCACTCATCAGACGTACTGGATGGACTTCGCATCGGATGTGGAGTTGCTGGGTCTCGCGATCATCGCCGGACTCCTCTTCCGATTCGCACCGAGCAGCCAGACCGCGTTCCTGCTCATCTTCCTTGGACTCGCCTTCATCGCTAAGGCCATCGGCGACCTCGTTGAGGACTCCTACATCTCGTTCCACGATGTTGAGTTCAAGAGCGGTACGACTTCCGCGCATGGTGCCGAAAGCATGGTCTTCCTGTTCTTCGGGATCTCGGCCCTCCTGGTCATTGCCTGGAACTCACCTACCAACGCTGCCTCAGCCGCCCTGGGGATCGGGGCCCTCGGCAAAGCACTCCCTTCCCTGCTGGCTGCGAATTCGAGCGGAGGTGGGGGCCCTCCAACCGGCTCGTCGCCGACCAGCTACGACCTATACGAGATACCTGCTAAAGCAGCAACCGAAGGCGTTGAAAGCTTTCCTCGTTAGTCAAGCAGAAATCGCCCTTCGGCCCCTTGACCCCCGCGTGGCGGCCACTGTAGCACTTTGGGGTTTTGGGGCGGGCGCCCCTGACAGAGCTGGGGCGCTGGAGCCCCGACAAGGTTACAGTACCTCGGTGGATATCGGGTCAATGATTCCCACTTCGAAAGCCGGGATTCCTTACGAGCGCGTCGAAATCAAGCTCCTGATCGGACTGTATCGTAAGGTTGAGGAGGTGCCGACCTCGGCGCAGACCTGGCCCTCCCGTCAGGGCTTCATCATCGACGCAGTTAGGGAGAAGCTGGGGCGCCTCGCGCTGGCCCGGAGGCGATGAGTCGTGGGCCCCCCGGGGGCGGTGCCCCCGCCGAGTTCGGCTCTGGCATCACCCGCGGCGAGGCCGGGATACGTAACCTTGTACCTGGACGAAAGCGGCGGCAAGTCGTGGCCGCGGCCTTGGGCCAGGAATCCTGACATTCACTATGTACTGGCCGGACTCGCCCTCGACCCGACCCAGGATCTTGAGGTGCACAAATCCCTGCCTCGACTCTTGAGGGCCGCTTTTGCCGGCAGGGCCGGAACTCCGCCCGAGTTCCATTACGGTGACCTCATCAACGGTCGGGATCTGTACGCTCTCCTAACAAGAGAAGAGCGCAAGGCCCTGGCCGACAAGGTGTTCGAGCTTCTTCTCCGGGTCCGGCCCGTCCTGCTCGGGACGGTGGTAAGGAAGGACTGGCTGAAGCTCAGGTACGGTGACCGGGCGGTCTCGCCCCCCGAGTATGCCATGAATGCAACTGCGGAGCGATTCGACCGCCACCTTGGCGAGACGAATCAAATCGGCATGCTCATAATGGACACTTGCGGCTTGGCCGATGACGCAGTCGTTCGCGAAATCGTTCACTCCAGCCGGTCAGCGGGAACTCGATGGGTCGGGGCAACATACATGCCTCGATACAACTCAAGTCTAGATCGCGTTCTCAACGCCATCACGTTTTCTCCGAGTCACATGTCGCCGGGCGTTCAGTTGGCGGATGCGGTGGCGTACGCTACATTCAGCAAGTTCGAGAGGAACAAAGGCGATCGGTACAACCAGTTAGACCCGCTCTGGCGGAAGGTGGGGTCGTTTCGCGAGCCTTCGCTGGTACCGCGGTCCCCGGCCTGAAGAGTTTTGACGGAAGGAGAAGTCCACCGTGAGGCGGACTTCCCCCGCCGAACACTACAAGGGGCGCCCTCTATTTAAGACCTCGACAGGTGTGGTTGCTGTACCTGCCGTACTCATGCCGCTGACATTCGAGTGTATCGACGTAGAAGGCGACCGCGATGTCTTGGGTCCCATTTTGAAGTTCAACCTAAGGGTAACACTGGAGGGGGAACGACCGTCCAGCCTCATCTTCTTCCGAATCGGCAAGGGCCGGTTCCACGGGCGAGACGACCGAACCTTGGGGGTGTTAGAGGAGGGAGAACGCCCCGGGTTTCCTAAGGTCCGGATGAGGTTGAACGGTGGAGAGCATAGCGAGTTCTGGGTACACGCGAGGCTTAGCGACGAATCCATAGAGGAGATGCTCCAGTCGATACCTGATCGGATCTTCTTGGGGGAGCTCAACGTAGCATTCGCACTTGCGACTGACGTTGCGGCAGGGCAGGCCGTCCAGTTTCTCAGAGAGAACGTCGCCGACCTGTTCAACGAACAGCACTTCGGTGTTGGCGGCCGCGTCAATGGTCAGATGATTGCCAACACCTTCCGCCCCGACTTGGAGCGATGGAAGCTTGCCATCGGCAGGACACGCGCCGGGCGAATCCGAATCGACGTGGTTACAACCTTCAATCTCGAACGGGAAGATGTTCGTGCCCTCGTAAGTTCGATTGACAAGGCCGAAGAACTTAGGTTGTCGGGAAAGATCCCGGAAGCGATTGGAGCGATTCGTGAGATCACGACTTGGGCAGGGTACAAGAAACAGGGAGAGCCAGATCGCTATCCGAAGCTCGCGATTTACGACCTATCGGAAAGTGAACGTGACTCTCTGGTCAAGCTGCTCGATTACATCTGGAGTTGGACATCTGCCGGACATCATCGCGTCGCCGGAGTGGATGGGAAGTTCACGGATGAACAAGCCAAGATGGCAATCGACGCCGGCTCGCTAGGAGCCTGTAGCATTACGCACCCGTCGCCCTGACGGCGGATCGACCGACGGTACTATAGCCGGGTTCGTCTATGGGTGGGCATGCCCGCCGAGAAAGAGCCGGTCTTCCGCCGATACGATCCGA
>JAKBKR010000304.1 GCA_021832495.1 bacterium
CGTACTACCCTAAGGGCGCCCCTCACCCATATCCCGGCGGGGCCGCTTCCGTCGGATTCGTGGGCGGGTCCGGTTCGGAGCCGACTTGCCTCTTGTCGTCGGGTCTGTTCGCCTCGGGGTTTGGATTACGTCGCGGTAGTTTCCCACTCGCCCTGGCACGAAGTAGCCAGAAACCGATGAGGGCAACGATTCCGGCTCCAACAAGGGTCACCCAATCCACCCACGATGCACCGGACGACCCTTGGTCGTACGCGGGGGGTACTGTGGTCGGCTCTCGATGCGTGATGATTCCGACAGTGACATTGGTCCATGCGGCCGTTTGGTTCAGGCTCGCTTCTAGTGTGATCGTGACAGTACCGGGAAGAACCCCGGCGATGAATGTGGTGGACGAGGTGTTTGAGGAAGTCAAGCGGGCAAGCGAGTTGTTCACGCTCCAATGATAATCGATGCCCCCCGGGCACGGTCCACCCCGGCAGCTCGCGTTGGCCGTGAAATTTATCTTTTCCGAGGCGAAGATGAAAGGCGGAATGGGGGTGAAGGAGACGGAAGTGAGTACGGGTCCGGGCAGCTTTTGGGCGACGACCTGGAGGGCCGCCAAGGTCCCCCGCACAACCCCATTCAATGAGACGTTCAGAAAGAGCGAAAGGTTCCCCGGGGATGTCCCGGCAACGACACGGACGACCGAGGTATTGGTACCGCTCAGCTGACCGTCGGTACCGGCGAGGTGCCATGCGTACACTGTGCTTAACGGGCATGGCCCGCCGGAACACTGTACGAAAGCCTGGAAGGTCATCGACTGCCCAGGATCGAGGGTGGCATTTGCTGGGAGGATGGCAACGCTTGAAAGTACAATGGGCACTCCAATGGTGATTACGGCAACTGGACTGGATAGGTTCTGCGCCCCATCGAAATCGCACCGCACGGTGAGGTGGACGATGCCGTAGGTGCTCCCCGCAGTGAATTCGACAGTGCCTCCGAAGGACGCATTGAGGTTCCCTTCGCTCCCCGGTGAAACGCTCCAAGTCCAGTTCACTGTGGCCCCTTGGGAGAACACACACGGACCACTCCCACACTCCGCCGAGGCGGCGAAGGACTGTTTCTGACCGTAACCCAAAGAAATGGCGATTGGGGTAATGGTTACGTTGGTCAATCCCCGGACGATCGTGACAAAGCTGGTCCACCCGAGGGTGGAACCCGGCATCCGAGCCCACACCATGAGGTCATAGCTACCTGGATTGAGGGGGGTGAGCACGGTACGTGACCCGTAGTAGGTGCTCAATGAAAAGCCCGAAGAGTTCCCCACCCACGTGTAATTGACGCTCGATGGACAGGGCTGCAAGAAACAGGTGGCTAAAGCACTTATCGCCGCTGGTGGTGTCCCGTTGGTCCCGAGGTAGAGGGTCAGGGATCCGGGATCGATCCTCAGGGAAGAAAGGGAGGGTTCGCCTCCCGAGGTCGTGTTGATGATGGAAATGGCATCCACGCCGAGGTCCTCGACGAACACGAGGTGGCTTTGGTTGTCGTAGGAAGCATAGACGGGCATGCTCCCCACCGTGAGGTTTCCGGCCGGGGCCGTTCCATTGAAGACGCTCATCTGAAATCCCCACTCGTTGGACACCCACATGGTCGTGTTGGCGGGGTCGAAAACGAAACTCCCCTCCCCAATCGTGGAGATCCCTTTGGCGAGGACAGTATTGTTCCCTCCGGCGATTATCGTGAAATTGTAGGGCAGGCTCACAAACACCTCATTCCGCACTGGGTCGACGTTTACATCGACGGGGTAATCGCCTAGCGACACGTTCGTCTCCCATCGGTTCGAGGTGCACGAGTAGACCTCCAACTGGTCGAGTTGCCCGTCTCCCACGTAGAGGGAGTTCGTGTCGGTGTCCACAGCGACAGCAACCGGGTGGCTCCCCGCCGGGAAAGATGTGATGAGACTATCGTTCGCGCTTGATAGCGCGACCACCTCTCCGCCCCCTCCCCCAGGAAGCTGGAGGATGACGTACAAATCTTGGTTCACGCTGTCGTAGGCGGACCCCACAGGCCCACCGGCGAGGGATATTGTGGATAACACAGAATAGTTCGTGGCCGAGACCACCGTGAGGAGGTTGGTAGCGAGATTCCCCACATAGAAGCGCTCGTTCGCTGGATCGTACGTGATACCATAGGGAGATCCCCCTAACGCCTGCTGACCGACGACACGGTGTGTAGTTCCCGAGATCGTGGAGAGCTTCTGCCCACCCACCACGACCGTGGCATCCGTCGTCGGGTCGTAGGCTATGCCGGAGAGTGGGAAACTGGTGAGGATGGAGCCGACCTGGCCGAATGTCGTAGCGCTCACGACCGTGATGTTGCCGGAACCCATGTTCGGCACCCAGACGTTTCCCGTTGAGTTCACCACCATCATGCCGGACACAGACCAACTTGGGGTCGACCCAGTTCCAAAGCTTCCGGTCACATTGTAGGTAGTGGTATTCATCACGATCACATCCGTGCCCAATACATTCGCCAGTAACAGGTCACTCCCGTCCAGAGTCAGACCAAAGTAGACGGTTCCCCCAAGGTTCAACGTCTGGAGCACCGTTCCATTGGCCGGGTCGATGACCTCAAGGAACGACCACCCGGGAACTGACCCATTGTAGAGGCCCGTGAGATAGATCAAACCGTTGCCTGGATCGTACGTGATCGAATTGGTTTGCCCGGGGGCCGGGAGGGTGGAAATCTGACGACCTGCCGTCGTAGAGATGACAAGGACACCACTATTCAACGTTCCTGTGGTAGCGTACAGGTCTTGATTGGATGGGTCATAAGCGAGACCATAAGGGTGGTCTCTTCCACCCCCTAAGCGGAGGAACCCTCCCCAGGAATTGTTGTTGTTCGGAGCGGCGATTACGATTTCACCTCCCCCATAGCTCGCGATGTATACATCGCCGTTTGAAGGGTTCACGACCATTCCCGACGGGCTCCCAATATTGTGGATGGTACCGACCACGGTGTTGTTCCGGGTCGAGATCACGGAGACATTGGCACCGGACCAACTTCCGACATAAACGGCTTGATTGAACGGATCATAGACGGCCGTGTACGGCGCTCCGCCAACCACAATCGAGCCGATCACCGCCCGGGTCGTGATGTTCACCACGATCACGTTGTCGACTCCCGGATTGATGGTTGGAAGGCCCTTTACGTATACCACTCCCGGGCAAGTAACGAAC